>CAZDXZ010000006.1:34775-44058 GCA_964509615.1 uncultured Dehalococcoidales bacterium | reverse complement strand
GGAAGGGGCTAAACCTGAACGTCCAGTGGAAAATCATACTGGTCGTTCTGGCCGTTGTGGCCATCTTCATCGGATTCATCCTGGGCTATATTTTGCCCACGATGGAAAACGCGCTGTATGCGCAGAAAAACGCGCAATGCCGTGATGAAGTGAATACCGCTTGGTCAATCGCCAAATTCTATTATGATCAACAGGAATCAGGCGACCTGACCAAAGAACAGGCGCAAAAAGGGGCGCTTGGCGCCATCAACTCACTACGCTACGGTGACGACTTGAATGACTATTTCTTTACGCTGAACTTCGACCACGTTATCATCCAGCATCCCTTCAACCCGCAATTAATCGGCCAGGATCAAAGCCAGTTTGCGGACCCGACCGGTAAATTCCTGTTTGTGGAAATGGTTGCTGTCGCTAAAGCCCAGAAGGAAGGTTTTACCACCTATATGTGGCAGTACAAGGACGATGCCAAGCGCATAGTGCCTAAAACTACCTATGTTAAGAGCTTTGACGAATGGGGCTGGATCATAGGCAGCGGCATTTACACCGTTGACGTCGAGGAGACAGTTGGCGCGCTCACTACGCAGCTGACCGCTATTTCACTAATCATTATGCTGATAGCGATTGGCTTCCTGTTCTGGATGACACGTGTTGTTGTCAGCAAGCCGCTGAAAGACCTCCTGCCTATCGCAAAAGCGGTCTCCCAGGGAGATGTAAACCAGACCATTAATGTAAAAACCAAGGACGAAGTGGGTCAGGTCACCCAGGCTTTTGCCGACGTAGTCGGCTATCTCAAGGATACAGCCAATGCCGCCGATAAAATTACGGAAGGCAACCTGAGCGTCGAAATCCAGCCGCGGTCGGAAAAGGATGTGCTCAGCAAGTCATTTATAGGTGTAACCTCAACTCTCAAGAACCTGATGAGCGAGCTTACACTGCTGACGAAGTCCAGTATTGAAGGGAATCTTTCAACACGCGGTGATGCTTCCAAGTTTAAAGGAGATTACGCTGACATTATCAAGGGCATAAATGACATTCTGGATGCGGTAATCCATCCGGTGGGTGAGGCACAGGACGTGCTCGCCAGAGAAGCCAACTACGACCTTACAACGCATGTTGTCGGCGATTATCAGGGAGACCTGGCAAAACTGAGAGACGCCATCAATTCATCACTCGATAACAGGATCAATGTAGTACTGAAACTAAAACAGGTATCACATGATCTTGCCGAATGCAGCACGCAGCTTACCCAAGCTTCTGAACAGGCCGGCCAGGCAACGCAGCAGATAGCATCATCCAGCCAGCAAGTTGCCACCGGCGCGTCCGACCAGGCTACAGCGCTGCAGGATACTTTAAAGGCCATGGACCAACTTTCCAAGGCTGTCGATCAGATTGCCAAGGGTGCTCAGGAACAGGCGCAATTGATAGAAAAGAACGCCCAGGTCGTAAGCCAGGTGTCGACAGCGATCACGCAGGTTACGAATAACTCACAGCAGGCGGCTGTTGGCGCCAGAGCAGCATCTGAATCTGCACAGAAGGGTGCAACGATGGCACATGAGACAGTTAACGGTATGGAGAACATCAAGAAAACCATGGAAGCAGCCTCTGAAAAAGTTAATTATCTGGGTGAGCGCTCCAAGGAAATAGGTAAGATCGTAAAAGCCATAGACGACATAGCGGACCAGACCAACCTCCTGGCCCTCAACGCAGCGGTGGAAGCAGCCCGGGCCGGGGAACAGGGTCGCGGTTTCGCAGTGGTTGCCGACGAAGTAAGGAAACTGGCCGAGAGGTCATCGGTAGCGACCAAGGAGATAGCCGATCTGATCGGCGGCATACAGAACGGCGTCGCCGATACTGTGACCGCCATGGAAAAAGGCACCATGGAAGTCGAAGGCGGGTACGAACTGGCCAGCAAAGCCGGGCAATCACTGGAGGACATCCTGGCCCGTGCCAAGGACGTCGGCCTGCAGGTTGAACAAATATCCGCTGCGGCAGAGCAGCTTACAGCGACGAGCACGGAAATGGTCAAGCTGAGCGATAACGTCAGCGCCATAGTTGAACAAAACACCGCGGCTACTGAAAAAATGGCTGCTTCAGCCAAAGAAGTGACCAAGTCGGTGGAAAGTGTGGCCGGCGTAGCTGAAGAGAACAGCGCAGCCACCGAGCAGGTATCCGCCGCGGCTGAGGAGATCAGCGCGCAGGTACAGCAAGTGGTCGCCTCTGGTTCCGGCCTCACAACCATGGCCAATGACTTTGAGCAGCTCATTGCCAAGTATAAGCTGAATGGCAATGGGCATTCAGCGGATGGCGGTGCCGTGAGTGCGACAGCCGGCGAATCGGCTCTATCCGGCAAAGCCAGTAATAACTGAAAGGTTATGTTAAAGGGGGGAACTCGGAGTTCCCCCCTCTAAACAAAGGAAATATCGACTTATTGAGGAGACGTATTGAAATGGCAGACGCAAATAATGTTATGAGCGAAATCCAGTTGGTGGTTTTTGACCTGGCATCCGAGCATTACGGAGTCGATATATCGGATGTGCGAGAGATAATGCGTATGCAGAACATCACCAAGGTCCCCGGTGCCATGTCTTTCGTTGAGGGTGTAATTAACCTTCGCGGAAAAGTATTGCCGGTCCTTGATCTGCGCAAACGTTTGGGCCTAAAAGTGGGAGACCTGACGGAAGAAAGCCGTGTCGTCGTTATAGATATCGATGCCGGGGAGGTGGGCGTAATCGTGGACGCCGTTACAGAAGTATTGCGGGTGCCGAATGCCTCTATTGAAGGGCCCTCATCCATGCTGACCCAGGGTAACTCAGATTACCTGCGGGGAATTGCCAAGCTATCGGACAGGTTGATCATACTGCTCGACATGAACAAGCTTTTATCATCCAAAGCGGACAGCAATGCAATTGCCATGGTGCTCACCGAAAACGCAGCCATCGCCAGGGGAGAGGCCGTTGATCCCCCTGCTGTTACACCTAAAAACGGTAACCATTCCAAGAAAAAGAACGGGGAAACTGTCAATACGGGCAACCACGACAAGGCATACGCTATGCCTCGAGTATAGCCGCTTCTATTCACTTTTTAGAGCTTGCGAAATATAACGCCTTATCCGGACAAGCAGATGGTTTTAAATTGTGAAATCAGCGCTGATGAGCTCAAGGTATTTATGGATGAAGCCGATGAGCATATCCAGCTGCTGGATGAAGATATTATCAAACTCGAGAATGAGGGCAACAACCAGGCGCTGCTCAAAGAGGTATTCCGCGCAGCCCATACCTTGAAAGGCTCGTCTGCCATGCTTGGCCATGAAAGGATGACGGCAGTCGCACACGCTATGGAGAGCGTGCTGGACAAACTGCGCAATCAAACGATCAGCATCAATGCAAACGTAACCGATGCCCTCCTTTTTAGCCTGGACGCTCTTAAACAACTTAAAAACGAAGTTGTTTCAAAGAAAACAAGCAATATTGATATTCAGTCTATTGTAAATCAGCTTAACAAGGCTGCCGACGGCTCTATCGGCACAGGGGTAAGATCCCTCGGGGCTGCGCAGGTAAAAAGTGATGCAGTGCGCGGAAAGCTGCCTGTATTAACCAAGGCTGTCGATAAGAAAATCGCGGGCTATCTGAAAAAAGGTTTAAAAGCTTATTCGGTCAAGGTACAACTGAACAGAAAAAGCGAGTGGCTGGCAGTCAGAAACCTTCAGATATATAACGAGTTGACCAAAATGGGAGAACTTGTAGCATCCAAACCCAGCATGCAGGAGATCGAACAGGAAAAAGTGAAAGCTGAGTTTGTATCTGTCTTATGTTGCAGGAGAAACCGCGCTGAAATCGCGGATGCGCTGGGGCTTGTCTCCGATATTGAGCAAGTCGCCGTCACGGAATACGGATCGGAGGCACCCGCCCGTCAGTCGATGCCCGGAGAAGCTGTGGAAGGAAGGCCCGAGGCAACTACTCCGTATCAGAAGGCAGAGCCCAGGGCCGATCTGAAACTGCCCGGCGGCGATGCCAAGGTTGAATTTGTGCAGAGCATCAGGGTGGATGTTGCGGTGCTGGATACCCTGATGAATATGGTAGAAGAACTGGTTATAGACCGTTCCAGGATCAGCCAGATGGGCAAGGTGCTGGAAGCTAAATATCCTGATGACGATTTAGTTAGCGATCTGGGAGACACTTCAAACCATATTATAAAAATCATTAATGAGCTGTACCAGGACATTATGAAGGTGAGGATGGTGCCGATTAGCCTCGTCTTCAATAAATTCCCCAGGCTCGTGCGAGACCTGGCGCAGAAGCAGCAAAAGAACCTGGATTTCGTGATCAGTGGTGAAGGTACCGAGCTTGACCGCACTATCATTGAGAAAATTCAGGATCCGCTTATCCATCTGCTCAGGAATGCGGTGGATCACGGGATCGAAACTCCCGGGGAGAGGAAAGAAAAGGGCAAGCCCGAGAAAGCACTGCTCCGCCTTTCAGCGTTCCAGGAAGAAGGGCATATCGTAATCAAGCTGGAAGACGATGGCCGCGGTATCGATCCCCGCAAAGTAAAAGACTCGGCAGTCAGGAAAGGCTTTCTCACAACTGACGTTGCCGACAAATTGTCGGATTCTGAAGCTATAGACCTGATTTTCTCTTCGGGTATGTCGACTGCAGAGAAGACTACGGAAGTGTCGGGGAGAGGAGTAGGTCTTGATATTGTCAGGACCAATATCGAGCGTTTGAATGGCACTGTGACTTTGCATACACAGGTGAATGCAGGCACGGTATTCACTATCAAATTGCCTCTGACAGTGGCTGTGTTCCAGGGATTGGTTGTTACCGTTGCGGATTCGAGCTTCATCGTTCCTCTCATTTCCGTAATGGAAACCCTTCGAATCCGCAAGAAAGATATTCTGACCATTCAATCCAGAGAGGTGATGAGATTGAGGGATGGCATCGTCCCTATGATGAGGATGAGCAGGATACTTGGCAGTCATCTGGAGGCGCCGGATAGAGAGGAAGAATATGTCATTGTAGTGAAAGCAGGTGAAAAGACGGCGGGAATAGTCGTCGATGAACTCAAAGAGCAAATGGAGTTTGTCATAAAGCCGCTGGGAAAATATCTCGGGGAGTTGAAAGGCATTGCGGGCGCCACCATACTGGGCGACGGGCAAGTGGCACTCATCCTTGATATCCCGACCTTGATCAGGATGTTTGCGCAGCAAGGTACAGCAATTGGGAATGCCGCATAAAAAATATTGATTTGTGAGGGAAAATATGGCACAGGTTAATACATTCGCAGAGATAGAAATAGATGTCTGGGACAGCCTCATCAGAAAGGGTATGATCAATGCGCTCAAAGGTTTATCCGGTATGATCGGGGAGGAGATGACTGTGATGTCAATGGCCATCGAACACATCCCCGCCAGATCAATGCCGGATATGCTGGGAGGCCCAGAAAACGTGGTGGTAGGTGTCTATATTACTTTCAACGGCGCCAGCCACGGCCACCTTTTACTTGCACATGAACCGGACGTCACTTATGCATTGCTGGACATATTGCTGGGTCACGCGCCGCGAAATCACCGGCCCTTAACAGATATGGAGCGTTCCGCCGTCGGCGAAATGGGCAACATAACCGGCACGTTTTTTCTCAATGCCGTTGCCGATGAGTTGAGTGTGCTGCTTAATCCTTCCCCTCCGATTATTCTAATGGACATGGCGGGGGCCGTGCTGGATATCGCGCTGGCACAGATACTGGAGGAGCGCGACAGGGTATATGTCGCCCGGATGCAATATGGTATCAAAGGGTCATCGGCCTCCGGTAATTTTATTATCCTGCCCAACCCTGACCTGTTGAAGCTACAACCTTTGCTTGGCAGAGTTGCAGCATGATCATATCTCAACCGGCTAAACCTGACATCCAGCCTGCCGCTGATACAGGCGAAACCAAGATAATGGTCGGCCTGGAAGATATCCGCGTTTCCTACAATCCGCATGTAGTGCTGGCATGTCTGGGCCTGGGTTCCTGCATAGCGGTCAGTGCCTATGACCCCGTGGCCAGAGTGGGGGCCATGGCGCATATAGTATTGCCGGATAGCGGAGGTAAAGACAGTAAGGATTCACCCGGCAAATATGCCAATACAGGTATACCCTGGATGATCGAGGAGATGATGAAATCAGGCGCCGTTAGGAGTCGCACCAGCATCAAGATTGCCGGGGGGGCAAGGATATTTGGCAACATAAAAGAAGGCAGCATGCTTGATATTGGGTTCAGAAACCTGGCGGCGGTGAAACAGACTATTATCAACAACGATCTGATCTTGTGCGGCGAAAATACCGGTGGTTCACATGGTCGCTCCCTTTTCCTGTACATATCTACGGGTCTAACGTTGGTCACCACAGCTACAAGGGAGAAGATTGTCCTATAGAAAAATTTTTACGCGGTAACAGCCATTTAGTCCACGAAAGTTAGAGCGCAGCACCATGAGAGCAAACAAAATAAAAGCACTGATGCCGCACCAGGGCAATTTGGCAAGTAGATTCGTAAATGAACGACGCAGCAAAGAAGATTAAAGTTCTGGTAGTCGATGATTCGGCCTTTGCCCGGCTCACGATCTCGAAATACCTGGCTGGCGACCCATCTATCGAGGTAGTCGGCATGGCACGTGATGGGCTTGACGCCATCGAAAAAGTCAAACTACTGAACCCTGATGTGGTGACCATGGACGTGGAGATGCCCAGGCTGGACGGTATCGGTTCGCTCGAACGAATTATGGAATCCTACCCAAGGCCTGTGATCATGCTCAGCAGCATCACCTCCAAAGGAGCCGAGGTCACCATCAGGGCGCTTGAACTGGGAGCGATCGACTTTTTTCTAAAGCCCTCATTGATCAATCCTACGGGCCATGATGAGGAGAATAACGACCTGTTGGCCAAGATAAGGAACGCCTCGACGATCGACGTTTCCAAGCTGGTATGGCGGGTAAAAAAGCTGCTGGCGGGAACTGCCAGGCCTGTCAACGCAAGGCCGGTGAAAGAACGGGCTTATGTCAAACCACGCAAGGTGGTCATCATTGGCAGCTCTACGGGCGGCCCAAAGGCGCTTTACGAACTGATCCCCTCCATACCGCCAAATATCCCCGCAACCATAATCGTAGTGCAGCACATGCCGCCAAAATTCACCAGATCGCTGGCAGACAGGCTTAATGAAATAAGCAGAATACCCGTCAAGGAGGCTGAGGCCGGGGATAAGCTTATTACGGGCCGGGCGTTGCTTGCCCCCGGCGGATTCCATACGGTCATTTCACAGGCAGGCAATATCGAGTTGACTCTCGATAAACCGGTGTGCGGATTGCGCCCGGCAATCGATATAACCATGTCGTCACTGGTCAAACATTACGGGGCGAGTTGCCTGGGTGTAGTGTTAACCGGTATGGGGAGCGACGGCACCAGGGGATGTGCAATGATTAAAGCGGCCGGCGGCAGTGTCATCTCAGAAGACCGGTCAACTTGCGTGATCTACGGCATGCCCAGGAGCGTAGAAGAAGCCGGCCTTTCGGATCGTGTGATTCCTCTCGGCAGCATAGTCAACGGTATTACAGACCTCTGCAGAGTAACGCCGCTCAAAGACGCGAAGGTAGCAGCATGACCGATCAGGAGTATCGCTATTTGAGAAAACATGCCCCCGTCGCCGCCGTAATCGACATGCGCAAAATAAGGAGGCGCATGACTTCGCTTATCTAAAACACTACCGACAAAGATATTGTGGATTATCGCAGAGAAGTCGAAGTGGAAGCAACATATATGGAGGATGAATAATGAGTCAGAGTGCGGCCAAGTTGGATATCAGTATGACGGTATGGGAAGAGCTGATGAAAAAGGGCATAACGAATGCAATATCAGGCCTTTCCCGCATGGTCCATAAAAAAATCACGGTGGACTCTTTATCGATCTCACGCGTCCCGGCCAAGGAGGTCATCGACCTTGTGGGCGGACCTGAAACCCTCATAGTCGGCATATATCTGAATTTCGGCGGAGCAGCTCACGGCCACCTGATGCTGGCACATAGGCCGGAGGTAGCCTATGAACTACTGGCGATGATATTGGGAGAGGAGCCTGTCAGGCGGGGTGATCTATCCGATTATGAGCAGTCCGCCCTCAGTGAAATGGGCAATATCACAGGATCATTCTTTCTCAATGCCATTGCCGATACTCTGGGGATAAAACTTTATCCTTCCCCTCCGGCTGTCATCATTGATATGGCCGGGGCTATAATGGGCATTGCCCTGGCCGAAATATTGCAGGAATCCGACGATGTGCTGATAGTTGATACAGGGTTTTCCACCGATGACCAGCAGGCGGGCGGCAGGTTCATAATCATGCCCAATCAAAGCTTCGTGCAGCTTTCAATGAATTATGCCTGCTGAGCTGCAGGGCAGTGCAAGTAATGGCGGATATAAACATTAGTGTCGGGTTGGGTGAGCTCTGCGTTACCAAAAATCCCGATGCCGTCCTGATCTGCTACGGCATTGGTTCATGTGTCGCCGTCAGCGCCTTTGACCCGGTGGCCAAAATAGGCGCCATGGCACACATAGTACTACCCGTCAGCACTAACGGTACAAGTGCCCTATTACCGGCCAAATTTGCAGATTCAGCCATACCTTTGTTGGTTACAGACATGGAAAACGGCGGCGCAAAGCGATCGAGGATGGCAATCAAAATAGCCGGCGGGGCAAGAATGCTTCGCGGTGTGCAGTCGGGCACCATCCTTGATATCGGCGAAAGAAACCTTATAGCTGTAAATGAAGCTATAAATAAGCTCGGGCTGAGAATCCATACACAGGATACCAGGGGTAATTGGGGGCGCTGTTTCTGGCTCTACATAGCTACGGGTTTGACACGCGTCAAAACCGTTGATCAAAGCATCATAGATCTGTAAATCATTTTCGACCCATTCGGCTCATAATAAGTGAACTCCCATACCTTGTACCTGCCGATCAGCATAATGCAAAATAGGGACACACGTAAGAACAGTAACCTTGGAACAAACAACAGGAGGTGACCTTTGCCCAGAATATTGGTAGTTGATGATGCAGCCTTTATGCGAATGAGGTGTACCAAGATGCTTGCCGACAGCGGATTTGAAGTCGCCGAGGCCGCTGATGGTAATGAAGCTCTGCAAAAGTACAAGGAAGTCAAGCCGGATGGTGTGCTGCTTGACATCACTATGCCCGAGCTTGACGGCCTGGCCACGCTTAAGGAACTGATCAAAATGGATCCCGGGGCCAGGGTAGCCATGG
>CAZDXZ010000006.1:26201-34675 GCA_964509615.1 uncultured Dehalococcoidales bacterium | reverse complement strand
CTGGCCACGCTTAAGGAACTGATCAAAATGGATCCCGGGGCCAGGGTAGCCATGGTTACGGCCATGGGACAGCAGTCAATGGTTATGGAAGCACTAAAAACCGGAGCCAGGGACTTCATTGTCAAACCATTTGAAGCGGAACGTGTGCTGGCCGCCGTGAAAAAGATTATGGCTTAGTCGAAGTTGACGATATCTGCGGTTTTGCGCAGGTAATTCACACAGAGCAGGATCTAATATGACAGACGAAGAATACCAGGTACTAAAAAAGAAGGTCATAGAATTGACCGGCATTGATCTCGACAGCTATAAAAGCCAGCAGATGCGCAGGCGACTGGCCTTCTTTATTGAGAAAACGCATGGATTGAGCACGGTCGCATATTGCCGGAAACTTGAAGCTGACAGGGATTGCCTGGCCAAGCTCTGTGACTATTTAACCATTAACGTTACGGAGTTCTTCCGCGACGGATGGGCTTTTTCAGAGCTGGAAAAAAATATTCTGCCCGCTTTAATCAAGCGAAAAAAGGCTCTCAGGGTGTGGAGTGCCGGTTGCTCCAACGGCGGAGAACCATACTCACTGGCCATGATACTTAGAACAATCACAGGCTCCGCACATCATGAAATACTGGCCACCGACGTTGACGAGCTATGCCTGATAAAAGCAAGCGCCGGGGGCCCTTATAGCCCCGATACTGTAAAAGGAGTCCCACCACAGTATTTACGGCAGTTCTTCACCCCGGCATCTGACGGACTTTGGATCAAGCCGGAGATCAGGAATATGGTTCGCTTTCAGAGGCACAATATACTCTCAGATCCATTTGACAAGGGATTCGACCTGATCTGCTGCCGAAACGTAACGATATATTTCACAGATGAAGCGAAAAACAAGTTGAATCAACAAATGAACCACTCGTTAAACTGTGAAGGAGTACTGTTCATAGGCGCTACCGAATTTTTACATAATACCTCTGCGCTCGGGTTCAACAAACTGGGCAGCTGTTTTTACCAGAAAGTTACGCCGCCTGTATCAATTAACCGCCTGCCGGAAGAATCCCGTATGCAGACGGCAAGGAGATAGCCATTATGAGGAGGATTTCATCCAAATACGCTAAGGCCCAAATGATGCTGGGAAGACCGCTGTATGACAGCTTTGGCAGGCTTCTGATGAAAGAGGGCACCAAGCTATCCCCACAGCAGGTAGCAGTATTAGATGAACTGGGTGTCGGGGAGCTGTTCATACTGGATAAAAGGGTTGACGACATCCCGGCATGGCCTCTTATCACACCTGAGCTCGAAGGTGCGACTTCATTCGCATTAAGGCAGCTGATCATCAAAGTTCAAGCCATTATCGGAAAGGGTAAAGCTCAGACATTAGACCTGTTGCCTTTAAGACAAAAGGTTTTTGAGATGGTGCAGCAACTGTTCCCCGTAGCAATGGGAGAGCCTGTGCTGGGTGGCTGTTTCTCGATGAAAGATTATGATTATGTACATCCTGTGAAGGTCGCAACCATATCGTTGTTGATCGGCAAGGCGACCGGCATGGGACAAACCGCGCTGATTAACCTGGGATTAGCAGCCCTGCTTCAAAACATTGGTTATACGGCATTGCCGCAGGGTATGCTGGAAAAACCGGGGGCGCCAACGCCCGGCGAGCTACAGGTAATTCAAAAACACCCCGCTCTGGGCAGTGAGATCCTCAAACGCTACGCAAATGTGGAGCCGGAAGTGTCATTGATAGTACAACAGCATCACGAACGCTGGAACGGAAACGGTTACCCCGATCATGTTCACGGCAGGAATATTTGCCACGGGGCCCGCATCATAGCCATGACTGACAGCGCTGTAGCCCTGGTTTCCAAGAGACCACACAGGGGTGGCATCCTGCCGAAGGAAGCCAACGACTTTATAGGCGCCTTTACAGGAGACCTGGCCGAGGCAGATTTCCTCAGGCCGCACCAGGCGATGGAGTTTATAGTGGCGTACAGCGGTGAACTCTTTGACCCCGAACTGGTGAAGATCCTGACGCGGACCCTGCCCACCTACCCTACGGGGTTAATGGTTAAATTCAATACTGGAGACGTGGGCATAGTAACAAATGCCAATACTGGTTATTTTGCCAGGCCGAAAGTGCGCATGTGCTACGACAGGAATCTGCGTGATATCGACAAGCCCTATGACCTCAACCTGGCGGATGCCCAAAATCAAAGAATGCTGATAACGCAGGTAATGGAGTATTAGCCTGCCATGAAGCCCGTGAGATGTTTCATGCCCACATTTACTACCTTGTGCAGCCGGGCGGTGCCGAGGACGTCCGGACAACAATATGACCAGTCACAAAGAGGTGTGTCAAATGCAACGAATTTCTGCTGTATATGCTAAACCGGGGATGGTGATCGAAAGCCCCATTTATGATTACTGGGGTGATATCGTCCTGGAGAAGGACACCGTATTATGCACAAAAGACGTCGTCAAGGTAGGCGATACCGGTATAGGGGAAATCTTTATTCTAAATGAGTACGCCCAGGACATTGAACTCAAACCGAGTATTAGTCCGGAGACAAGTGGCGCGTTATCCAGAGCGCTCCGCAAAATCATGATAGAGGCCAGGACCACGCTGACCAACAAATCGTCAAATACGATTGACACGAGCCAGATTGAACACATGGTCGAAGACGTGATCGTTGAGCTTTCCGAGGCAACAAATGACGATATATCAATGAGTGGTTGTTTTTCGCTCAAAGACTATAACTACGTTCATCCGGTTAAGGTGGCAATTATCTCACTTCTTATGGGCAGAAGTATTGGAATGAATGATACCGAGATGAAAAACATGGGCATGGCCGCACTTCTGCAAAATACGGGCTACGTCCTAATTCCGCCGGGTATTCTTGAAAAGCCTGGACCGCTGACGGAAAGCGAACTGCAGATGGTGCAAAAACATCCCTTGTACGGCGCGGAGATACTGCAAAGGTATACACAGATCGATCAGCAGATAATCGATATTGTTTACCAGCATCATGAAAGGTGGAACGGCAGCGGTTATCCTTTCCAATTAAAGCAAAATGCCATATGCAGGGCTGCCCAGATCCTGGGCATAACCGACACGTGCATTGCTCTTTCTTCCAAGAGGCCGCACCGGGAGGAATTCTTGCCGGTATTCGCCATAGACCACAGCATCGTATCTCCACGGGATGCAATTGAATTTATCCTGGCCTACAGCGGAGAGCTGTTTAATCCGGATCTGGTGCGGACATTTGCCTCCTTTGTGCCGGTATATCCGGCGGGTGTCAGGATTAAACTGAATAACGGCCAGGAAGGCATTGTCTGCAATACTAATACAGGGATTCTCAGGCGGCCCCAGGTCAGAGTCTTTAGCGGTGCAGGGAAAACTGAAGCTCCGGCATTGCTTGAAGATGCGCCTGGATTGGAGAATGCCGGCAGCAAGCAATCTCAACATATAGAATACGCTAATATCGACCTGGCCAAGAAAAGTCACCGCCGCCTCTTTATTGTGGAGACTATTGACTATTGACATCGGCGCCGACTATATTTGAGAGAGGTAGAGTGTACTATAATGAGTGACTCAAACGCGATGTTGACCCAGGAGTCCATAGATGCGCTGATAAATGACAACGTCTCCAAGAAAGCGCCCGCCCACCGCGTTACGGCGCCGGCTGCGGCATCCAAACCGCAAACAGTTCTGTCGCCAGCCATTGCAGATAATCCGGTGATAAAAGTAACCACGCAGACACCCAGACAGGCGAAACCAGACGTACCGCCGGGAAACCATGAGGAATGTATCGCAGCCGGCGAGATCCAGGCTATGGGCGCGCAAATTTCTGAGTTAGTGCACAGGCTGTCCAAATTGGAGATCGCTATAGCAAAATATGAAGGCAAGAGTGCGACATCCAACGACGTATCCGCGAGTCACATGAAGGCCGCCATGGCGCAGATGAAGAATATCGGCAGCCAGGTAGAGGTAATATCTGAAGGATTGAGAGGGACCGCCGGCTACAATTTAAACAAAACATTCAAGTGCAGCTCCTGTAACACTGTAGGAGTGGTTGCCATTAAGGTGAAATGCAACCAATGCGGCCAGGAGAACTGGTGGGGCTGGTGGCCCAAAAAAAAATAGCTCTCAATCAGTTTGTTTACTTTCATATGTAATTTAAGTACTATATGCCGGCGATGCAGACGGAGCTGTAAATGGTGAATGACAACGTCCTTGTTATTGATTTTGATTCAATAACCAAACATATTATCAGGGATACCCTCCGCAAAGAGGGATACATCATCCTCAATCACCATATAGAATCATTGCAGGACGCGCTTTCCTACCTGCAAAAAATAGAAGTTGACATACTCATTGTAAATTTGACACTGCCCGAAATAGACAGTATCGAACTTATCAAACGGGCCCGTTTTGTCAGGCCGGGCATCGGGATAATCGTATTGAGCCAGTGTGATAGCCGCGACGTAATTATCAGTGCTTTCCAGGAAGGCGCTCACAGCATACTGGAAAAACCCTTTAGCTCAGAAGACCTGACAAGGATCGTTGACGAAGTATTGGAAAAAGGCCGTCTATCAAAAGAAAATATAAGGCTGAAGACATTATTGCCATTATATGAACTTACTGATTCTCTGGTATCAGAACTTAACGCTGAAAAGATATTTGATCAGGTTGTACGCTTGGTATATATGGAAACAAAAGCTACTAAAGTCAACCTGCTTTTATTCGACCGCACTGTAGATAAACTCATTGTGAAAGCCTGTATCGGTATGCCTAAAGACCGGATTGGCAATATCCTTGAAAGAGCGGACGATCCAATTGCCTGGTCAGTCATCCAAACAGGCAAGCCAATTCTGCTTAATAGAGAAACGAAAGACAACAAGGGAGCATGCGATCCGTGTGCGGCAGCGATATTGTGCGTACCCCTATCAATAAAGGGTAAGGCCATTGGAGCGGTTCATTGCAGCAAAATAAATGCCCGCGCCGGATTTTCACAAAGCGATCTCGAACTACTCTCAATTATAGCCGGGCAGGCAACCATCGCCATTGAAAACGCCCGCCTTTTCAACGCTGTGCGAGGTCACCAGCTTAAGCTGGAAGCCTCATTAATCAAAGTATTGACTGCCCAGGAAGATGAGCGCAGCAGAATATCTGCCGAACTGCACGACGGCTTGGCGCAATGGCTGGTAAGCGCATCATACAGCATGCAAACAGGAGCGGAACAAATAACGTCCTCGCGATTTGAAGAAGCACGAGATGAATTAGCCCGGGCTACCGATATCGTATCGCAGAGTGTCAAGGAACTGCGCCGCATAATCCTGGACTTGCACCCAATAGCGTTAGCGGAACTGGGATTGATAGGCGCTTTAAAACAGAGTATAGATTACTTTAACAAGGAGAACGGTGTTCGCTGTGATTTCAAGGTGATAGGCGGCTCGGCTAACCTGTCGTTTATCAGTGACGTGACAATTTATCGGGTAATCCAGGAGGCCTTGAATAACGTTAGAAAACACGCGGCCGCACATCATGTTGACGTCATCCTGGAGTTTCACGATGATCGTGTTGAGGTAAGCATCGCAGATGACGGCAAAGGTTTTGATTTGAATGATGTAAAGGGACATAATGGCCACGGTGGTAATTTAGGCCTCGTTACCATGAAAGAACGAACGGAGATGATAGGTGGAAGCTTCGAGATTAATACTAACCCGAATCAAGGTACCCGCATATTGATGGGGCTGCCTGTGGCGGCATAATTATTAATACACATATCAATTAAAACTGATTTGGACTCTATTGAGGGGACTGCACTATGGATAAAGTAAAAATACTGATTGTCGACGACCAGCAAATGGTTCGTGAAGGATTGCGACGCATGCTGGAATTGGATGAAGGGATAACCGTGGTGGGCGAAGCCAAATCGGGTGAGGAATGTCTGGCCGTCGTGGATTCTCTAAATCCTCATATAATACTTATGGACGTGAGAATGCCCGGCATGGGCGGAATAGAATGCACCAGACTGCTAAAACAAAAGGGAACAACGGCAAAGGTGATTATACTCACCGTATATGAGGATAAATACCTGGCACAGGCAGCAGAGGTCGGTGCGGCAGGATACCTCCTCAAAGATATCAACCGCCAGGATTTGCTCAAAGCGATCCAGTTGACCATGGAGGGATTCTCGGCTTTCACACCCTCGATCACGCAGTCACTTTTTGCGCAACTGGCAGGCAAGAGGAGCACAGGCGGCGATACTATGCTAACGCCCCGACAGATGAGTATCCTGCGCCTGATGGCGTCAGGGGTCACTAATAAAGAGATCGCCACGAAGCTCTATCTGAGTGAAGCAACAATTAAAAGAGAGACAAACAATATATTCACAAAATTGGATGTCGGAGATCGGGCCCAGGCAGTATCGGAAGGGTACAAGAGAAATCTACTGTAATCAGGCCTCACTTATCCGCATAGCCAAGACACCAGCGGTCGGGTAACTCAATTCCGTAGATACAACCCCACATCCTTCGCCTTTTTCTTCCCTTTTAGAATCGTGCCTTTATTGCCGCGCAGCAGCATGGTGTTAATGCATATCCATTACTGGATCCAGGCCCGCCGGCAAGACTCTCTGAATGGTCATGGTGGAGCCGAGCATCGGTTTAACCTGGATGCTAAACCAGTCATTTGCTCCGATATCCGGATCAGTGAAAGTACCGCCGAGGTCTGACAGGTCTATTTTTACTTCCATCTGCTCGCCCGATTTGAGCAGATTATCATTATCGGAAGCGCCTATGTCCTCTACCGTCCACTGTATGTTGTTGTAGTATGCGCGGGCAGTAGTAAGGCTGATTACACATCTATTCGCATGGCTGGCGGCCACCTCGTTCGGCGTCATCTCTATGGGCGTGCCGGCAATAGTGTTGCGGACCGTGAAGAGAATTTCCGTAGCTTTCCTCGTGACATTGTCCGATTTGACAATAACTGAACCGGATAGTTCCAGATTGGCCTTGGCCTGATTCAGTCCGGCATAGACAGTTTCTTTGCTTCGCTCCGACGAAAAAAGCCCTGAGCTGAGAACGGCATAGCCGAATACTGCTGCCACGGTTACAAAGGCAATCAGGATGATGGCCGTTTCCAGGCCAGTCACACCTTTCTGACTGCTAATTCCAGCCAATGAATTTGCCAATGTATTGAAGATACTTTTCTTCAACTTAAATCCCCGGACATTATTGTAATATGCTGAATATCGGCGTGTCCACCGGGCCGTCACCTTAATGCCGCTATGTTGTATTCTCTTCTACCATCGTCCATTAACCTTAGAACGTCGTGAAGAGATCCCCTGTAACATTTGTAATAGTACTATTGTACTGCACACTCACGACCGGTTAGCAAACAGACTTCCTGGTCACCGCATTGGTCATATTTTCAAATTAAATATCCTGACCTCCCATTTCACTCGTTTAATGTAAAAGCAACGGGGGTCATCGTAAACGTAGTTCTAAACAGTACACCAATACAGCACCGCTGTCTCTCTATCAGGATCGCGGGCCACCACAAATGGCAATTTTCTTGAGCCATTTTGGTCGTCTTAATGATACCTTTAGGACTTATGTGTTATCCGCCGCAATGGCAAAATGTACCTGTGAAATAAAAAAGACTGTGTTTGGGGTGTTACATGTATAGCAGGACTCCAGTTGAATATAAAGTTCAAATGAATATCGAAGCAGAAGATATCATCAGGGTAGCTATAGGAGACAGCAGGGAAGCCATGCGTGCAGGGCTGAGAACCATGCTGAGCAGCGAAGAAAACATCAAAGTTGTGGGTGAAGCGCGCAACGGCAAGGAATTATTGGCCATTATCCAACAGTTGAGCCCGGATACTGTGATCCTGGATGGGAAAATGCGCGGGGTGGACAGCTCTCAAATCATCAGCGAGATTAAAAAACTGGTGAAAAATATAGATGTGATCGTACTAAATGACGAAAAAAGTCTGTTAATACCGGCAATAGAGAGCGGTGTCTCGGGTTTTATAACCAGGGATATCAGCCGGAGTGAATTGGTTACCGTTATACGCATTATCCATCTCTGGCATTCCGTATTATTCAATAATGGTACGCACTTCACTCTGGTGAGGCTCTAATAAATAAGAACTTTTTTTAGACGAGTATAACAGGAGGTGCAAAGGAACGTTTAATATCCAGAGTAATCAGTCAAAAGGCAGACATAAATACGCGAAGTAAACGTATAACAAGGGTACAAATATTATTTGGAGGTTCAAATTGAAGAACAATATCTTTGGAAAATTCTCAAGGGCACTGGCCAGCATGCCCAATCAGCGGGGCATGACCGGCCTGGAAACTGCCATCATCCTGATCGCGTTTGTAACCGTGGCGGCAGTATTCGGTTACGCCGTCCTCAGCGCAGGGCTCTTCTCGGCTGAGAGGGGCAAGGAAACCATCTACGCAGGCCTGCAGCA
>CAZDXZ010000006.1:5892-26101 GCA_964509615.1 uncultured Dehalococcoidales bacterium | reverse complement strand
CTGAATAATTTCCCGGTCTTGCAAGAGTGACAAATCCATGCAGGGGGGCATAGCCAGACAACAAGTGGCTGTGCCCCCCTCAACAGTAAGAGGCTCAGTTATAAACAGGGGGGTCAAATTGAAGAGAATTATTTCCGAAAAATTTTCGAAAGCGCTGGCCAGTATACACCAGGTGCAGCGAGGTATGACCGGTCTGGAAACCGCCATCATCCTGATTGCCTTTGTTACCGTGGCCTCGGTATTTGCTTACGCCGTGCTGAGCGCAGGACTATTCTCAGCCGAGAGGGGCAAGGAAACCGTCTATGCCGGGTTGGAGCAGGCCAAGGCCAACCTGGAGGTATCGGGCTCAGTTATCGTCACGTCGGATAACGCTACCCGTACCGCGGCTACGGAAATCAGATTCACCGTGAGAAATGCCATTGCCGGTAGTCCCATTGACATGACGCCTAACGATGGAGAGACCGCGGGGACTAACAGATGCATTCTGAGCCTGACCACTGCCAAAGCATATTTTAACAATATCCCTTGGTCCTGCGAGCCCATAGGAGACGATGACGGTGATTACCTGCTGGAGTCTGGCGAACAGTTGGAGATAACACTCGTTATGGCCGATCTGGGGACTCCAACCACCGGCGAATGGGCGGATCTCGGTCCAAATGACTGGTTCAACATTCAGGTCAAACCGATGCTTGGTTCCACCATGACCCTGCAGAGGACCTTGCCCGCAGGGCTTGATTCCATCATGGATTTGCATTAACACTGATAATCTCCCGGGGTACAGACTGGCGAATTTAGAGATAGCCGGCCACGCCGCCCTGAAATAATAAGAGGCTCAGTTATGAACGACGAACAAAGAATAAGGGTACTGGAAGAAGAGCTCAAGGTACTGAAAAACGAGATCAAATCGGTGCTGCTGGATTTGCGGGAGCAGTACCTCAACATTCAGAATCCTTTCAATGCCTCAATGGCTCCCAACGCCGGCGTCAGCGTGGGCATCAACATGGGCCCTCAGGTGGAGAAACCTGCGAGTTCAGCGCCGGCAAAAGAGCCCACCGAGGAAATAGCAGAGGCGGCATATGAGGAAGAGCAAGAGCAGGTATCGCCGGGCGCGGGCATGGACTTTGCAGAAGAGGGACCCGGAAACGCTCCGCTTGATTTTGCAAACAGCGCGGAAATGCCGGGGTTAAATAGTGGAAATGGTGGTTTCGGTATGGCTCCTGGATTACCCTCGAGCGATCCCCTCATTGGTGCGGGTCTCGGCCCATCTCCATCAATGGGAGCTGGTCCTGGCCCCGCATTGGGCCTGGCGCAAGCTGAAAACGCGGGGGATGAGGATGACGAAGATTTTATTCCTCAAGAAGCAGCGCAGCCATCCAAAGGCGCCAATAAGAAAAAGGAGCTGAGCCTTTCCGGCGGAAAGACTAAATATGATTTGATGGTAGTTGCAGGGCTAACCCAATGGATCGACCAATCCACTGCCAGACTGGGGAAGGAAAGGGCTGAAGCCCTGGTGGAGATGTCATTTACCATGGGGCGTCTGCCGGAGAATTTAAAGGACGCGCTCATCAAGATGGTCCGTATTACAAAAAATGAATCTAATGGCCACAACGTCACTGCATCGGACTACTTGTCAATACTGGCACAACTGGAAAACCTGCTGGGCAAATCGGAGCTCCAGGATAATGCGCTACTGTCATTAATATCAATGATGAAGGAGACCGGTAAATAATGGATAAGGTAATGGTAACACTGCTGCTTCTCGTAGCTGGAATCGTATGCTCCCTGGTACTTCTTAATGCTGTCTACCCGGCTATCACTGGTAGCAGTGGGGCTATAGTCGATGCATCCAGCAAAATCGACGACAGGATCAGGAGCAATATCGCAATTATCGAGATCTCCCATTCCGACAGTAATGCCTATGTATGGATTAAAAACGTAGGGGCTTCCTCCATTGGCGGCATCGGCAATAGTGATGTCTTTTTTGGACCGCTGGGTAATTTTGCCCGCATTCCCTATGGTGGTTCCATCGCGCCGTACTGGGACTATTCCCTTGAAAATGACACCCGGTGGGGTCCCAGCGCCACACTAAAAATCACGGTTCACTACACATCCACACCGTCCGGCGAATACTATTTTAAGTTAGTCACACCTAACGGCATTTCCGCCACTGATTACTATAGCGCACCGTAAAGATACAGATATGGAAAATCTGTTTATTACTGTAGTATGCATAGCATTGATACTGCTGGCAACGGTCAGTTACGCGTCAGGCGCCCTGACTTCGGCCGACATGATTACCAACTCTTTTAAAAATACTGCGGAAAGAGTCAGGGAGATCGGACGTTCCAATATCACGGCGGCAGAGGCAATAACAAATCATGACGGTTCTGAGGTTGAAATTACGCTCAGAAATGATGGCAATACCTCCCTGCGCAATTTCAGCAGGTGGGATGTCATCGTCAGATATCAGGACGGGGGCACGCAATGGATCCCGTATTCGGTGACTGCCGTACCGGGATGGTCGGATAGCGGCATATTCCTGAACGGCGGCCCCGACATCTACGAGCCTGGCATTCTTAATCCGGCAGAAACGCTGAAAATAAACGTGCGTCTGCTACCTGCCGCAGCTGATAACACAACCAACCTGGCAACGATATCGATCGACAACGGCGTGAACACACAGATAGCATTCGGCTGGTAATGCAGGGAAACTGAAAACGGAGTTACGAGGAAAGCTAAATGGGCAGAGTTCTAACTTCAGATGATGAAGAAAGATCAAAAGATGAAATAATCTGTACGGGCCATTCCGAGATAGACAAAAGGTTGGGCGGTGGTATCCCCGTGGGCTCTCTGACATTGATTGAGGGCCAGTCTGACGCCGGCAAATCTGTGCTGGCACAACAGATGATATGGGGTGCCCTTAACGATGGGCATAGAGTGCTCTTATTTACCACAGAAAACACTGTTAAAAGTATGCACTCGCAGATGGAGAGCCTGGGCCTGGGCATAATAGATCCCCTGCTGCTGGGCTGGATGAAAATATTTACTGTTGAACCATCGCAGATGAAGAAGTCGAATACTTTTGACCATATTATCGAGGGGATTTTAGCATTTCCGACTTACCACCTGATAGTGATAGATTCACTGACACCGGTGATTGCGCACAGCAATACAGAATCTGTAATTGAATATTTTGAGAGATGTAAAAAACTGTGCGATAACGGTAAAACCATTATCAATATTGCCCATACCTACGCCTTTGATGAACAGGTCCTCATCAGGATAAGATCGGTTTGCGATGCCCACTTCCGCCTCAGGATCGAGGAGGTGGGCGACAAGCTGGTCAAGGTACTGGAGGTAGCCAAAGTCAGGGGGGCTGATAAAAATACGGGGAATATCATGAGCTTTGATGTAGACCCTGGAATAGGTATGCGTATCATGCCTGTAGGCCGGGCCAGGGCATAATGCTGGAAATGAGGTAGCGAATATGCCAACCATGCTTCTGCCTTTTGAGCTGAAAAAGAGAAGGAACGGAGACGATTCCTGCAACGTGCTTGATTTACTTTCCAAGCAAGCCAAAGAGGCCTTTAGGAACAGCCCCCATGTGACCGAGTACATACAAATGTTACCTATAGATAAATACGGGATGCCCAAGTACCTGGCGGTTCTGGATAAAGCAATTGCTGCGGAGAAAAATCCGAATGTTATTTACCCCGGAAAGGGTGAGGTTTTTATTCATATCCTTAGCGATCAGTCTGATGGTAGGAACGTATATATACCAATTGAACCTACCAGCCTGATCAGTATAGAGCCATTGATGAAAGAGATAGAGAAGCGCCTGCTGGAAATGGCTGAGGAATTGAATAATTTCTCGATGAAGACTTCGGAGGACCAGGCTATAGCCTTCTCTCAATGTATTGACCGTATCACCGGCAGGCGAAAGTCAGGCACAAAATCATTGGGTTTGTTTGCCAAGCAAACAAAGCCACTGAGGTTATCACCGAGGCAGGTCCGCGCCGTCAAATACCTTATTGTAAGGGATAAGCTGGGATTGGGAGCGCTGGATCCCCTGGTTAACGACAAGTATGTTGAAGATATCAGCTGCAGCGGAACCGGCCTGGTTTTCCTGGAGCATAAAATCTTCAGCAGTCTGAAAACAGTGATAAATTTCCCCTCCAACGAGGACCTCGATGAATTTGTCATGAGGTTAGCCGAACGGGTCAGGCGGCCTGTTAGCGTTAACAAACCTATTACAGATGCCACATTGCCGGACGGATCGAGGATCAATATTGTTTACGGGGCAGACGTATCCAAGCGCGGATCCAATTTCACCATCAGGAAGTTCAGCGAAACCCCCCTCTCCGTTACCCAGTTGATAGATATGGGCACACTGGATTATAAAATGGCCGCCTATCTGGCCATAATGCTGGGGGAGGGCATGAACTGTTTTGTCTGCGGTGAAACAGCTTCAGGTAAGACAACCACCCTCAACGCAGTCACCACCTTCATCCACCCCAATGCCAAGATAGTATCAATTGAGGATACTCCAGAGCTACAGGTGCCGCACCAGAATTGGATCAGAGAAGTAGTGTCACAGACAAAAGAGGGCGATACTGCCGGTGTCAACATGTTTGATCTATTGAAGGCAGCCCTGCGACAGAGGCCAAATGAAATCATTATCGGAGAAATCCGCGGAGCTGAGGGGGCAATTGCCTTCCAGGCCATGCAGACAGGGCATTCAGTAATGGCGACTTTCCATGCCGCCTCTGTCGAGCGCCTGATTCAGCGCCTTACAGGCAATCCGATAAATGTGCCCAAGGCATACATGGACAATTTGAACGTTGTTATTATCCAGAGTGCGGTAAAACTTCCCACGGGGAAAATGGCCAGAAGAATGGTTAGCATCAGTGAAATTGTTGGATATGATCCTGTCGCTCAATCCTTCTCCTTCATTGAGATTTTCCAGTGGGATTCGTCAACAGATACCTTTAACTTCACCGGTGACGGAAACAGTTATTTGCTGGAATATAAAATCGCCCCGAAATTGGGCATCCCCCTGCATAAAAAACAGCGGATATACAACGAACTGGACAGAAAAGCGAAAATCTTGGAAAAACTGAGCACACAGGGAGTAAAGAATTTTTATGAGCTACTCACAGTCCTCGCTAAGGCGCAGAGAGACGGCCTTTTCTAAAAAAAGCCAAGCCGCGAGGAAGGCTACCAAGAATGGCAAGGTCTCTTTCAATGCGGACCTTCTGCCTGTAGACCTATTCTGCCAGTTAGCTTATATGTCATCCCTTGCTACTTCGAACCTGCCGCGGAGTCTTCTTTTCGATTATGCGGCCAGGTTGCCATATAACTCCTCACGCTATTTCCTCGAGGTAAACTTCATGGCAAAACGCCTGAATTATGATTACTCCGAAGCCTGCCGGATGGTGGGAGAAAAAACCAAGGAAGCCGAGCCTAAAGCCCTGCTGCTGAGAATGTCGGGTGCGCTGTCATCCGGAGAAACCGAAGCTGAGTTCCTGCAAAGGGAGGCCATGGTGCTGGGGGAGAAGTACGGCGAGGATTACGAGCGGAGGGTGGAAAGTCTGAAAAAGTGGACGGACACCTACGTGGCGCTGATCCTGTCAGCCGCGCTCATCGTAGTCATCAGCGTGGTATCGATGCTGATCTTTCCGCAAAGCCCAACTATGACAGCCCTGCTGACCTGGATCATGTTGATATCAACAGGATTAGGCGTATGGATTATGTATCGCGCCTCTCCCAAGGAAACAAAAACGCACAAGCTGGAAAATACCTCCAGGTTACAGACACTGGCCAGATCACTATTTAAATTTGTCGCTTTACCGGCATCCGCCGTGATCCTGGCCATATTCTTTCTGACTAAACTGGAATTGGGACTCGTAGCAATACTGCTCAGCCTGGCCATAGCCCCGGTAGGTTTTCTGGCTTACTGGAACGATAAGCAAATAGATAAACTGGATAACGAGATATCGGCTTTTGTCAGGTCATTAGGTGGAATCACCAAAGCAATTGGCAGCACTGTAACCGAAGCGCTCGGAAGGTTGGACCAGAATGCCATGGGAGCATTAAGACCACTGGTGAGAAACTTGAATAATACTTTGAAGTTCGGGATCAATCCCCAGCTCTGCTGGCAGAAATTCATTGAGGATACCGGCAGCGAGCAGGTCAACCGCACCGTCAGAATATTCTGGGATGGGATAGCCTGTGGAGGCGATCCGGCCAAGGTAGGTGGATTCTCAAGTATGTTTGCCCTCAAGGTTTCCCTGCTGCGTAATAAAAGAAGCATGATCGCCAGCGGATTCTTGTATCTGTGCCTGGCCATGCACGCTGTTTTAGCCCTGCTACTGGTCGGTATATATAATATTCTTCTGGGTTTTTCCAGCGCTGTTGCAGCCATGGCGCCTACGGCCAAGGACGGAATGGACGCGTTATCACAACTCCCCACCTTTGCCTTCTTTTCACAGGGCAGCACCCAGTTACAAACATTGAATTTAATGGTCACAGCCATGGTATTAATGCTGACAGCTGCAAATGCAGTGGCGATCAAAGTGGTAGAAGGCGGCAGTAATCTGAAAATCCTTTTCTATTTAGGGATAACTCTTATGATTACAGGGCTCTGCCTGACATTCGTTCCTAACCTGGTACAGGGAATATTCAGCAATTTAAATTTTGCTTCTTAGATTACAGGTATAAAAAATTGTTGAGAGTTAAGGTTCTATGACAGACGATTTCTTTAATACAGGCATATATGTAGTCATCGTGGTGGCGGCTATGCTGTTGAGCCTGATGATTATTTTGATGATGACTGCTTCCGGCAGACCACGTAAACAACGGAGGCCGGCGAGGAGCCTGCCGCCGGGAAGGCAAAAGATCGCTCAGCCGGAACTCAAGCTGCTTACAGAGGGTGGCCCGCCTGAGGAAATGCGGGAAAAGAAACCTGGAAAACACAAGAAATCCAAGCAAGAGAAGCAAGGGAACAATCCTAAGCAAAGAAAGCAGGATAAGCGAGAACAGGAGAAAGTGGACGAGCAACAGGCCGAGCGGATACCTGAGCATAAGACGGCCTCAGTTGCCGCAATAGGGGAAGAGGTTGAAGTTCCCACCGTCGAATCAGTAACAATTGCGGAGCTTCCCTCACTGAATACCCTTGATGACAGTGACGAAGGGGACCAGGAAGACACCGCTGTCAAGGAAGATCTAATGAGCATCTTTCAAGTTGAGGAAGCAGAGGATTCATATGTTTCCGACCTTGCAAACAAACTTTTTGATATTGAGACCAGCAATATTCAGGAATTGGGTCTTGAAGTATTGGCTGTGTTTTCCGCCAACAGGACGAACGAAAAATCGAAGGAGGAATAAAAATGGATACTACAAAACTTTACTCTGAGGCAAATAGAATGATCAAGCACTCTTTCGATCTTCCGCAAATAAGCGGCCTGCACAGTATCTCATCACAGCATGGCGGCAATAGAAGAAGCTCCTGGTCCCTGGTGCTCTACTTCCTCCTTATATGTATGGTAATGCTTGCACCCTGCTTTATTACCGCAGTTGCGCCAGTCCAGGCGGACGATATACCCACGATGTCTATTACACCTGTGGAAGGTATCCCGGGAAGCACCATCCAGATCAGGCTATCTTATTGCGTGCCGAACACATCGGTATGGATTACATTTGGTTCAGGCACAAGTGGCATCAGTGCAACCATACCTACTGACGACAGAGGCTTTGGTACGGGAGAACTCACTGTCGGCCTCATACATGGAGGCACTTACCAGATCAGTGCCAACGATGGTGGCACCGTTGCCATCAGATCGATAAATTTTAAAGTGCTGCCATCTGTTACGTTAAGCCAGTCCGGTGGCATGGTAGGCGACACAGTAGAACTATGGGGCCACGGGTTTGCCTCGGAAAAACCTATCATTGTATATCTTGATGACGTGAAAGTGACAACCAGTGAAACCGATGCACTTGGTTCATTCCCAAACACCCGGTTTATCTTTCCCCCTTGCGCTTCGGGCAAACATACAATTCTGACCAAGGACAGTGAAGGCACCTCAGTCAAAACGTTGTATAACATCAATCCCAGGGTAATGCTTAATCCTGCATCCGGATGTGTGGGTGACACCATTCAAGTCAGCGCCGCAGGTTTTACGGCAGTGCAAAACGTAATACTTTCATACGACGGCACGGATATGGCAACTTTCCCCACTGATGCGCGCGGCAACATCAATACAACTTTTAAAATACCTGCCAGCAGTGACGCCGTACATAAAATCAAAATGACAGACGGCCTTAACCCTGTTATCACTGATATAACCGTGGTTCCGGCTTTAATAATAAGCCAGGACAATGGTTGGGTAGGTATGGGAGTAACCTTGAATGGTACGGGTTTCAGGAGCAACAATGCACTTTTAGCAGTTTATGATAATACTAAGCTGAGCGGTTCAACAATTGATCAGAAAGGAAGCTTCACTTTTACCTTCAACGTTCCAAAGAGTAAAGCGGGGCTACATAATATCCAGGTCACAGACGGCATAAATAACAGGACTGCCTCTTTCACAGTGGAGTCAACACCTCCGCCAGCGCCGGGCCTGTTGGTTCCTGCTGAGGGGGACAGGTTTACCAAGGATGCGCGCTTCTTCTGGGAGACTGTCTCTGATCCCAGCGGTGTGACATATGTCATTGAAGTCGCGGATGATGCCAGATTCAGCCGGCCGATAATCTCCCAGGCCGGTATGGCGCAGACTTATCTGGATGTGCCTGATAGTGCCAAAACACTACCGGGTAAATCCGATTTGTATTATTGGAGAGTGAAAGCTGTGGACGGCGCTTCAAATATAGGCGCATGGTCTGTGACCGGTTCGTTTTACAAAGGCGTTACCGTTGAATCGGTCATGGCTGATATGCCGGCCTGGACCAAGTTTGCCCTGATAGGAATTGGCCTGTTGCTGTTCGTCTTTATGGTTGTTTTTATTAGAAGGAATATCATGCGTGTCCGCTATAGCGACGAAGCAGACGGTGAAGAATACCAGGACGACGAATACTATTCCGATTGGCAACAAAGCAGCAGTAATAATAGATACGACAATTAAGCGTCGAGGATCTGAATACTATCCGTAAAACGAGAGGATCGTGTAATGAATAGCAGCAAATATGGGAAAGACATCAAAAGAAAAGCGGCCCAACTCGAACTGTTAATCATAGCAATGGTTGGTGCAACACTGGGTTCGCTGCAGATAATTAACCATGTTTTTCTGAATGCAGACATCTATAAGAATCTGTCGCAACCCGTATTTGATTGGTTTTTTAGCATGGCGATTATAGCTTTCCTGGTCCACTTTAGTTTTTATGAGATTAGAAAAGTACAGGAGGATTTAATTGAAAAAGGGGGCCAGGCGGATAAAGCGCAACGCAGGTTGCAGCACATCATTGACAATACACATGAAACAGTATTCGTTATGGATCGACACGGTGGTTTTAATTTTGCCGGCCGGCCGACTGAAGAGCTCACGGGATATACAGCATCAGAATTAGTGAATATGCATATCGCCGATATCCTGTCCCCTGAATATAAATCCCTCATACAAAGTGAATTAATCGACTATAAAAACCTGGGTGGACGTCACCTGTTTGTTGACTTCCTGCGCAAGGACGGCAGAAAAACCCGTGTTGAACTCAGTTTTATGACTATCGAGACGGACGAGCCAGAACATGTAATTCAATGCCTGGCCAGCAAGTACTGCCCTTCAGAGGATACGGAAGCCACTGGATTAGAAGCACCACGTCCCGGCGCAGTAGTCGCAATCAGACAATTAACAGACGGCTGGTTGAACGGCGATTATCTGGAATTGAGCAATATCCTGCATAAGGTGATGCTGCGCCATGATCCAGCCACGGCTTTACATCAAATGCGCTTGGCGGCGCTGGTCAGGCAGGTGGGTGAAGAGATGAGTATGGCAGATACTCAGATAGAATGGTTAATATTGGGCGCCTTGCTGCACGATGTTGGTAAGTTGGCTGTGCCTAACAAAATACTCAATAAACCAGGCAAATTGAGTGATAATGAATTCACCGCGGTACGTTTACATGCTAAACACGGTATCGAATTATTGGGCAGTGCCAATTTACCACCGGTCATCACCGACATGATATTGCATCATCATGAACGTCTCGACGGCTCGGGGTATCCGCATAATCTAAAGGCAGGCGATTTGACGATGGAGACAAGAATACTAAGCGTTTGCGATGTTACCGAAAGCATGATCTCTGACCGATCATATCGTCAAGCCATGGCGAGTGAAGAAGTCGCGCATATACTGATTCAGGGAAAGGGTACAAAATTTGATAGCGACGTAGTCGACTATGTCCTGGGCGTGATGAACAACACAGCGCAGAATTCGCTTTTTTACTCGGACAATAACTTATTGAAGGTGGTATAAAAATGGTTACAACACTAAACAATCTAAAATATCATGAATTAAGTGTTACCGGTGATGTATTGGTAATCATGCTGGATAACCTTGGCAGGATAATATTTTTCAATAAAGCATGCGAACTGGCCACAGGATACAATTTTAAAGACGTAATAAATCATAATTTCTGGGATTTTATTGTTTCAAGTGAAGAAGCAGATGTTTTAAAGGAGGGATTGCAGGATTTTCATGCTGAACGATTTCCCCACAAATTCACAACTCACCTGTCCACTAAAAATGGTGAGACGAAGCTAATAAGCTGGACAGATAATATATTGCTCAATCGTGATGAAAAGGCCGATCGGATTGTATTTTATGGCCGTGATATCACCGACAGCGGCGAAGCGAATCAGGAGAAGGTTGACCGGGCATTGCCGCAGCTATTCACCAATTCGGGTCTTAGCAGGCACTGTTTCTGGATAACGAATTCCAATGGGAAAATACTTGATGCCAGCGATACTTATTGCGCGTTGACAGGCTATACAAGATCTGAATTACTCAAGCTTACCATGTCGGATGTTGATGCTAATCTGAAGCCTGACGATGTGAAAGCACGCATCCAAAAGGTGATCCGGGAAGGCAGCAGGTACTTTAACAGTAATCATAAATGCAGGGATGGCAGCTATATAGAATTGCAGGTGCTGGCAAATCACACAGAGGCTTTCGGCGGACTGATATTTTTTACATCGTCTCCGCAACAGGATACAAGGGATGCCGGACCACAGGTCACCAGATTCTCCGAGCAAAAAAATATCATCAAGGCAAAAATGTTTGATAGCAGCAATGACGCCATATTCATCCATGATTTTAACGGCAACTTCACTTTTGTTAATAAAACAGCGTGGGTAAAGCTCGGCTTCAGTAAAGAAGAGATGATGGATATGAATCTCGCAGATTTTATGACGCCGCAAAATTCCGAATACATGGAACAACACATGAAAAAACTGATAGAAAACGGCAGCGTCTGTTATCAGACTACATATATGTGTAAAAACAGAGTTCCTCTAAAAGCCGATGTTAAATCACAGGTTATGGATATCGGCAATAAAAAACTGATACTGACAGTTGCGCAGGATGTAACTGAGATTGAAGAATTGAAGAGAGAACGCAAGGCAGATATTGAAAAAATGCAGCAGCTCTTGAACGCTGCTGAAATAACACCTGCATCAGCAGATCAATCTACCGGGGATATCACTGAACAAAAAAGGCTCGAGGCGGAATTGAACAGGCAAAATGAACTTCTGGGCGCAATAGCGCTAAACTCAGGCATCGGCTTCTCAATAGTATCCAGAGAGCACAAAGTCGTCTGGGCCAACAATGTCATTAAACAAACATTCGGCAACATCGAAGACCAGTTATGCTACGCTGCTTTTAAGCGCTGTGAGCAGCTATGCCCGGCTTGTGAAGCCCGGCAGATCTTCCAGTCAGGACAAGACCATGTCACCTGTCAGCAAACCTTGACCGACAAAGATGGTAAAACGATTGACTATAAAATCATATACAGCGCCATTAAAAACGAAAAAGGGGAACCCATCCAATTTTATCAGGTGTTGATACCGGTTCCTGAAACCATAATTGCAGACGGCGGTAATACCGAAACCAATGATAGATTAGTGAAACGGCTCTCAGTTTTTAATCAGAGTCGTAATGAAATAGCTCTGATGAGTAAAATGGGTGGTTTCCTGCAGATCTGTATAAATATGCAGGAGACACACAGGGTTATCGCTCAGTTTTTACCGCTGCTTTTGCCATCGGTAGACGGCGCGCTCTATTTATTGAACAGCAGCACCGACATGTACGGGTGGACTACAGGCTGGGGTAATTCTGTTGAAAGCGATGAAGTATTCTCCCCTGATGCTTGCTGGTCAATCAGGCGCAGGAAAGTTCACCACTATAAATGCGATAACGCTGAAGAGTTATGCCATCATTGCACTAAAGGTATGAAAAGGAGCTACCTGGATATCCCTCTCATCTACCAGGGCAAGATACTTGGACTACTGCATTTGGAGGACAAGAATGAGAACGGCAGGGATAACAACGATACTTTACTGAACGGTTTAACTAAAAACCTGGCTACGATTGTAGCCGGTCAGCTGGCTTTTGCGCTGTCCAACATAGGCTTGCAGGAGGTTATTCGAGAGCAGGCTATCAGGGATACTCTTACCGGACTATATAACCGACGTTATATGGAACAGGCTTTGGATAAACAGCTAAGGCATGCTACCCGCACCAATTCATCAGTTGGCGTGATAACACTCGACCTGGATAGTTTTGGCAAGTTTAACGAAAGGTACGGCTACAAGTCAGGAGATTTAATAATGCGCAATCTGGGCGATTTTCTGAAAAGTAATAGCCATCCGGATGATATTGTATGTAGAGGTAACGGCGATGAGTTCGCCATTATATGTCCGCAGATATGTCCCGACAGACTAAAACAGAGGGCCGAGGAAATACTTGAAGGTTTGAAGTATTTTAATAAGCGGCATCAGGACCTTTATCAGGAGCCGCTCACTCTGTCCCTGGGCACTGCCATTTTCCCCAACGACGGGCATACATCGGAGCAGATTATTAAATCGGCTGAAACGGCGTTAAAACAGGCGGAGCGGGAAGGCGGGGATTAAATAGTATTTGCTGATAGCAAACCAGGCTGATCGGCTTTCCCGCCTCAATTCAGCAACCTGATAAAAGCGTCCACAACATCAGGGCAAAACTGCTTACCCTTGCACCTTTCCAATTCGGCACAGGCCGCCTCAACGCTCATCGATTTCCGATAAGGACGATTGGAGGTCATCGCATCAAAGGCATCTGCCAGGGTCAGAGCCATGGCCCCGAGTGACAGGCTTTTGACTCCGGCGGATGCCGGTTTCCCTTTTACTCCTGCCGGCGGTGCGCCTGAGAGCCCGTCTGGATAACCGCTGCCGTCATAGCATTCATGATGGTGCCTGATTAACTCCAGGATTTCCTCATCTTCTATCAGAGGTTTCAGGATTCGCTCCCCGATTTCAGGATGCAGCCTTACCAGCAGCAACTCCTCTTCACTGAGCTTTCCGGGCTTGTTTAAGATCGCCTCGCTTAATCCTATCTTACCGATGTCGTGTAAAAGTCCCGCAAGCTCTATCTTTTCGATGGCATAGGGCGGCATACCCATCTCCATAGCAATGGCCACAGCTGTTTCTGTCACCCTCTGAGAATGGCCGTGTGTATATTTATCCTTTGCATCCAGAGCATTAGCCAGGGATGTTATGGCATTGAGGAATGACTGCCGGACTCTGTTAGTTTGTTCTGCTACCCTGCGTTCCAGGTCAAGCTGGTATTCCCGGTTTTCCAGTATCAGCCTTCTCTTCTCCAATGCTCTGTTAATGCTAAAAAACAGTGTATTCAACTCAACTGGTTTAATAACGTAGTCATATGCCCCATCATTCATGAGTCTTATAACCGACTGAACATCGGTGACGGCAGTCACCATGATGACAGCGATATCCGGATACTTTGCTTTAATATCCTTGAGAACTGTAGACCCCGACTTGCCTGGCATGTTAACGTCTAATAGCACGAGATCGGCCTGCCTGGATTTCAACAGCTTCATGGCCCTTGTGCCATCCCAAGCTGTTAAGCATTGAAACCCGGCAGAGGACAGCTTGCGAGAAAGCACTTCCCTTATGCCGGCCTCATCATCTACAATCAGGATTTCTACCTTATTATTCATCATGATGGTATTTTATTTCATCGCGTGCCGCCGTTCACTTGCTCCGACACTTGCATTCTTTTCAACATATGTCTTATTTATGTCATCCGCTGACAGTGGAAGTTCGACAATGAAGGTTGCGCCTTTCCCCTCTATGCTTTCAACGTATATTATGCCGTTGTGCTCGCTGACGATACCGTGGCAAACGCTGAGGCCCAGGCCGGAGCCGCTGCCCACTTCCTTTGTAGTAAAAAAGGGGTCGAATATCTTGGTCATATTCACTGCTGCAATACCCGGCCCATTATCGGCAATCGATATCCTGATCAAATCTTTTTCGGTGCTTGTGGACAATACGATTTTTCTCTTGCCCTTTTTCTCTCTGAGCGCTTGCTGCGCATTTGTTAATATACTCAGGAAGACCTGCTGCAACTGATTGAAATCAGCCGTCAGCAGAGGCGGATTGTTTGCCAGATGAGTAGTGAGTGCTATGTTGTTTTTTACGAGTTCATATTGTTGTAATTCAAGTGCTCGGCCGATCACTTCGTTTATGTCAACCAGGTCTTTACCGGGGTTATTGCGGCGTGCGAAGCGCAACAAGTTCTGGATGATTTTTACAACTCTCTGGCACTCGTTATATATTGTGTGCAGGTCATTGGACACATCCTCAGTTATACTTTCATCCTCCAAGAGCAACTGTGCGTAACCCATGACGATGGTAAGCGGATTGTTAATCTCATGAGCTATGCCCGCAGCCAGTTCACCAATTGAAGCCAGCTTCCCAGCGATCAGCATTTGAGAATCCAGCTTCTTCTTCTCGTTGATATCCATGAAGCTTCCCAGGAGCACCCTTTCCCTTTTATAAAGGATGGTCGCGACCGATTGCATCGCCCAGCGTATCTCGCCGCTCTTCGAGGTATACCTGAATTCATAGGGCATTGCGCGTTGCCCTTTAAGCATATCTGTAGTATGTTGTCTGACGCTTTCCCTATCATCCTCAAGAACAAGTCCCAGGGCGCTGACACCTGTGATCTCATCTTCGCTGTACCCTGTAATCCTCTGGAATTGCGGGTTGGCAAGCACAAATTTACCACCACTGGCGATATACAAGCCGATTGTGGAGGCACGAAATATATCCTCAAGCAATTGTTCAGAAGCCTTACGTTCGATAGCATAATTAATCACTCGCCACAGAACTCTACCGCTGATTGACCCCTTGACCAGATAATCCTGTGCCCCGCGGCGCACCGCCTCCAGGGCGACACTCTCATCATTCAGCCCTGTCAGCACCACAACAGGGATTCCAGGCACCTGGGCACATACTCTATTAAGCGTATCCAACCCCTGACTATCGGGAAGCTCCAGGTCCAGTAAGATTATATTGACCGTATTTCCGGCCAGGTAAGATAATCCGGAAGAAAGGCGGGATGAACATTCCAGAACGGAGTCATATATCTCCGTGTCGGACAGCATTTCCTTGATCAGCCGGACGTCACCGGGATTGTCTTCAATCAGCAGTATCTTAACTGTATTTATATCCATGTCGTTTTCACCCGATTCGCGGCAATTTAACAATGCTCAGCCAGAAATCCTCAATGGCGCTTATGACTTCAATGAATTTTTCCAGATCAACAGGTTTAGTGATATAGCAGTTTGCATGCATCTGATATGTCATTAGTATGTCCTCCTCAGCCTTGGATGTCGTAAGCACAACAACAGGAATACGCTTCAGGTCAGGGTGGGCCTTGATCTCCGCCAAAACTTCAAGGCCATCCTTTTTGGGCAAATTCAAATCCAGCAGGATGAGATGGGGACGAATGGCGTTTTTGAATTCTCCCTGCCTGTTGAGAAACGCCAGGCCCTCGATACCGTCGCTTGCCACATACAGGTTATTGAGCACCTTTGCATCTTTAAGCGCCTCCCTGGTAAGGCGAACATCGCCCGGGTTATCCTCTATCAATAAGATCTCTATCGGACAACTTGTGTTTTCTGACATGGCTTTTATTCTCCTTTTTCAGGTATGCTGAAATAAAAAGTGCTGCCGCTTCCGGGACATGATTCCAACCAGATCAATCCGTTGTGTCTTTCCACGATTTTTTTTGCTATGGCAAGACCGGCTCCGGTGCCTGGATATTCCTCCCGGTGTAAACGCTGAAACATCTGAAAGATACGTTCGAAATACTGCGTATCTATGCCGATTCCATTATCCCTGATGCTGAAAACCCATTGATCATTCTCCCTTCGGGCTGACACATGAACTTCGGGCGCTCCGTTGCCTTTGAATTTGATAGCATTGCCGATCAAATTCTGCAATAGTTGGACCAATTGCCCTTTATCTCCCATAACTGTCGGCAGAGGATCGTGAGTTACGCCGGCTCCGCTTTCCTTAATCGCCACCTGCAGGTTGTCCACCGAGGCTCGGAATACACTTTCCATGTCGGTTCTATTTAAAGGCTTGCCCCTGGTGCCGACCCTTGAGTAAATCAGAAGGTCGTCAATCAGATTTTGCATCCGCCTGGCGCCATCTGCGGCGAAGTTTATATAGTCATGAGCATCATCATCCAGTTTATCCTTGTAGCGTTTTTCCAGCAGCTGGGTATAGCTGGAAACCATGCGCAGCGGTTCCTGCAAATCGTGCGATGCCACGTAGGCAAACCTTTCCAGTTCAGCATTTGAGCGCTCCAGTTCCGCAACCATATTTTTGAGTTTCTCCTCGCTTTCCTGTAGTGATTGCTGCGCCTGCCTGCGCTCAGCCACCTCGACTGCCAGTATATCCCGCGAAACCAGTGTCTCTTTGAGGCCCATTGCCATCTTACTGAAGGCACTGGAGAGCTTACCGATTTCGCCGTTCCCCGCAGAAGTAACTTTATATTCGAGGTTGCCTCTGCCTATCTCCCTGGTATCCTCTATCAGTTGATACACCGGCCTGGTTATGCTGCGGGCGATAAGCCATCCAACCTGGGCTGCCAATAAAGCGATGCCTATGCCGACCAAGATTATCATTCTCTGCAAGTCATATATGGGGGCGAATACGGCGGCCTGCTCCACCTCGGTGATAAGACACAATTCTAATTGCGGCAGCCAGCAGTACGCGCCGATAACCGGCACGTCACGATAGTCGTTATAGTATGCAACACCATCCCTTCGCTCCAATGCAGCCTCCACGCCCCTGGTATTTACCGACTTATTCATGGCATAGCCCCGCCCGAATAAGGGATCGGTAACAAACACGTTGAATTTATTGACCATGTAGGAATCCTCATTGTGTTTCAGGGCGCCACTTGGTTCCATGATCATCGACATGTTATAAAAGTTAATCCGACCGGCCAGTACACCACGCAGGCCGCCCTGCCCGTCTCTCAGGGGAGTGCTGACGATGATCACATGCTGATTTAACGGCGCAGGATCGTAGACATTGTGTATGGAAGTAGTGCTTTTACCCTGTACGAAATAAGGCTCGTCCCGGCAGATTTTTCCCTCCTGCCGCTCATCCGTCGAAATCAGTACCATCCCGTCATCGGCGCGCATTATGAAAAGCTCGTTAATATCGCCTCCACGAATAACAGAGGCCAGAAACGGTTCCACGCATTCCCTGTAGCCGGTCGCAGCGTTAGAACTGCTAAGCCCGGCCGAACAGCTGACCAATTGCGGGCTTCTAGACGCAGACTCCAGCAATTGCTCTTTATCCCGTACCCACCTTTCTATCGCATTTCTCTCGATAGTATTGGCAGAGATGATGCGGCTTATTGTTTCCCTTTCAATCGTACGCCGGCTATTGTCGTAGGAAAGGTAGCCCACAATAGCAGAGGGAATCACGGCAAGCAGGAAAAACAATATCGACAGTCTGGTTGCCAGCTTCATTTCCGGAGTTTCCTAAAACATAATCCCATTTTGTCACTGTACAAACGTATTCCACCTTTGAAAGGCATGTCTCAAATTATAGCGTTTTGTATATGTAATGTATGCTGAAATTAATATCGTATGCGTAAGTTTTTGAATATAAAAAAACAAACCTTCTCACACTGAGCCAAACGGTTTGCTTTTATGAGCCGAAAGTCTAATAATTACCTAACAGAGCCGTAATGGGAGCGAGCATTTGGCGGCCGATAATCTTATTGCCTGCAGTTTTGTTGTGGGGTAACAGCGGACATGCGACTTAGCGCCACGCTGGGCAGGATTAAACTGGGCAAAGAGCCCTCACTTTTCCTCTTTGCCATGATGGCCCAGTTACAGCTTTGGGATGGTGTTATAACTCAGGCATTTGTTTCGAGTGGGCTGGCTCGCGAGAGTAACCGCGTGGCTGCGTTCATGCTCAGCGAGGGCAATTACCTTCCCATCAAAATCGCAGGCGCCCTGGCGAGCATAGCTCTGCTCTGGTTTATCAGCAGACGTTTCCCCGCCCTTGCTGCGTTTACCGCATCGGTCGTTTGCATGTTTTATCTCGCAGTCATATCATGGAATTTCCTGGTATTTTTTAACGGTTGACCTGCCGCCGGCAAAGGATGAATACGGACTGTAAATCTAAAAACGTGCCGCTATCCGGCTCAATATATGTGTGGTTGTGCCCGGCAGTGGAACTGTGGACTTTCAGGCCGTGCGCTGCAGGGCGATATATATCATGAACCATAACAACAAACAGTATGCTCGCTTTAAACTGGTACTCGTACTGATATTTATACTTCTGTCCGCCGGCATCATCGGGGCAGCCGGCAGCTATTATTACAGCTACACTGTAAATTATAAACACCGTGTGGAGCAACAACTCGCCTCTGTGGCCGATCTGAAAATCCACGAGCTGTCTCTCTGGAGGCAGGAGCGGATGGGAGATGCCGGAATCTTCTACAGGAACCCCGTATTCTCGTCGCTGGTAAAACGCTATTTCGATAATCCGAATGACTCGGACGCAGAGCAACAGATCAGGACATGGTTGGATCATATACTGGGCGTCTGTCCTTATGAATCCATCATGCTCCTCGATACAGGTTACGCCAAGAGGATTACTGTGCCCGAGGGCCTCGGGCGGCCCATTTCCCTGGTTTCCCAGGATACCTCAGCCGTACTGCAGTCAGGACGGATAGCCTTTGAGGATTTCTATTTCAATCAAGAAGACGGGAAAATCTATCTGAAGGTTATCGTACCCATCCTGAATCCGGCCGACGAAAGCAGTGTGATCGGGTTCATCGCCCTCCGTATTGATCCGGAACAGTATCTGTATCCATTGATCGGCCTCTGGCCCACTCCCAGCCTTTCGGCAGAGACATTGATCGTCAGACAGGTTGAAGACGAAGTTCTATACTTGAATGAGCTCAGGTTTCAGAGTAATTCCGCGCTCCAGCTGCGTATTCCTATGTCCAATCAAGACGTGCCGGCCGTTAAAGCGGCCCTGGGTGAAAGGGGAATTGTAAAGGGCATTTCATACCGGGGAGAGGAGGTGATTGCACACATACAGCAAGTCCCGGATTCCCCCTGGCTGCTGATCGCGCAGATAGACACATCTGAAGTAGATGCTCCCCTGACCATTATGCTATGGGTGATGGTCGTTATTACAGGGGTTCTGCTAACCGGCGCCGCTGCCGCTGTGGCCCTGATCTGGCAGCGGCGGAACCAGCTTTATAGCAGAGAGATCATTAGGGCGGAGGAAGCGCTGCGCGATAGCGAAGCGCAATTCCGCATGTTGTCCGAGCATACGCTGGACACTGTGTGGAAGATGGATATGAGCCTCAAGATGACATTCATAAGCTCAAGAACGAAATTACGCGGCTTCACTTACAAAGAGATAATGAAGATGCCGATGGAAAAACAAATCACGCCGAAATCACTTGAATCGGCGGCTAAATTGTTCCTGGAAGAGATGCCGAAATTACAGTCCGACCCCAATTACAATCCGGTCCACACATTGGAGCTTGAAAACTACTGCAAGGACGGCACAACCCTGTGGACGGAAAATAAGTTCAGTGTCATACGCGATGTGAACGGAAATCCGGTGTCCATTCTGGTCGTGACCCGGGATATCAACAAACGTAAGCAA
>CAZDXZ010000006.1:0-5792 GCA_964509615.1 uncultured Dehalococcoidales bacterium | reverse complement strand
CGGAAATCCGGTGTCCATTCTGGTCGTGACCCGGGATATCAACAAACGTAAGCAAATGCAGGATTTGCTCAGAGCAAGTGAAGAGCGCTACCGCAAACTGGTGGAGAACGCCAACGATCTTATAGTCGTGGTGCAGGACCTCATAATCAAATTTGCCAACAGCCGGTCCGAGGAACTCATTGGATACTCAAACGAGGAGATGCTGTCCGTAGCCTTTACCGAATTTATACACCCGGATGACCGGCAATCGGTGGCTGAGTCCGATTTCAAAAGATTACGCGGTGACAAGTTTGTTGCTCCAAATCCAGTGCGCGTAATCGGCAAACGTGGACAGGTCATATGGATGGACGTCAGCGCCGTAGTCATAGAGTGGGAGGGCAAGCGCGCCACGCTCAACTTCCTGTCGGATATCACTGAACGCAAGAATGCAGAGGCAGCGCTACGGGAATCTGAAGCCCTCTATTCGGTAGTAGTAAACAGGTCAACTGACGGCATTACTATTGCTCAGGGAACGTATTTGCGTTACGCCAATCCGGCGATACTTACAATGACCGGGTACAGCAAAAATGAGCTGTTGAACGTCGAGTTCCTGGAATTGATACATCCTGATGACAGGGAAACCCTCAGGCAACGCTATATAAGGCGTTTATCCGGCGAACCCGTTACTCCAATGTATGAAGCTCGTATTATATGCAAGGATGGAACCATCAAAGACTTCGAAATTTCGGGTACGTTTATACAATATAAAGACCAGCCTGCCGACCTGGCAATACTGCGCGACGTCACCGAGAGAAATAAAACGCGCAATGCGCTGAGTGAATCCGAGCAAAGATACCGCAGCCTGATCGAGAACGCTTTGGAAGCAGTCGTTGTCATCCAGGACGGCTCGATCAAGTACGCCAATCCGCGGGCTTTTGAGATCATTGATTACCCCGGGGATCAGTCTGAACCTATACCTTTTGAAGGTCTCATACACCCGGACGACAGGGACATGGTCGTGGACCGCCACCTGCGGAGGCTGAAAGGAGAGAAATTCGAAACAGCCTACGCAATCCGCATCAAGGACAGGAACAACGGTTTCAGATGGGTACAGATCAGCACGGCCTTAATAAACTGGGACGACAGGCCTGCCACCCTGACCTTTCTGGCCGATATCTCGGAGAACAAGCAGTGGGAGAAGATACTGGAAATCCAACGCGACCTTGGCATAAAGCTGAGCCAGACAGATGATCTAAATGACGCTTTGCGTTCGTGCCTTGAAGCCGCGATGGAAGTCTCGGCCATGGACAGCGGCGGCATATATCTTGTCGATGATGACACCGGTGACCTGCACCTGGTATACAGCATAGGCCTATCTGAAAAGTTCCTGGCCGGCGTCTCTCACTTCGAGGCGTCATCAGCCTTTGCCCAGCTTATCATGAACGGGAGACCGGTTTATATCCAACACAGCAAACTCACAAAAGAAATCGATGAGTTAGACCCGTCCCAGAGGTTGAAGTTAACCGCAGCCATACCTGTATACCGGGGAAACCGGGTAATCGCCTGCCTTAACATCGGTTCTCAAACAGTGGAAGCTTTAACTTCAACTGATCGTAATGCCATTGAAACCATAGCATCCCATATCGGTGGAGCTACGGACCGTATTCAATCAAGGGAGGCGCTGCGTGCCAGCGAAGAGAAGTACCGTAACCTGGTAGAGTTGCTGCATGAGGGCATATGGGTCATCGACGAGAGAGCGCGCACCACCTATGTCAATACCCACATGGCAGATATGCTCGGCTATACGACGGATGAAATGCTGGGCAAAGAGCTTTTCTACTTCATGGATGAGCAGGGACGGGAGATAATGTCTCGAAAGCTGGAGCGCAGGCGTCAGTGGATCACGGAACGATATGATTTTCAGTTTTTAAGAAAGGATGGACTGAGGATCGACGCCAGTATTGCGGCAGCGCCGATTAAAGACAAGGACGGTAGATACAAAGGGGTTATTGCCGGTGTGCAGGACATAACCGACCACAAGCGCCTGGAGGAGGAACAGCAGCGGGTGGAAAAGCTGGAATCGGTCGGCCTGCTGGCCGGCGGCATTGCCCACGATTTCAATAACATCCTCACCGCCATCCTCGGCAATATCAACCTCGCCAGGATGGAGGCGGCGCCCGGCAGCGAGATACTCGAAAGCCTGGAGCAGGCGGAAAAGGCATCCCTGCGGGCCAGGGACCTCACCCAGCAACTTCTGACCTTCTCCAAAGGCGGGACGCCCGTCAAGAAACTGGCCTCGCTGGCGGAACTCCTCAGGGATACCGCAGGCTTTGCCCTGCGCGGCTCCAACGTAAAATGCACTTTCTTGATACCCGTCGATCTGTGGCATGCCGAGATCGATGCCGGCCAGATAAGCCAGGTCATTCATAACCTGGTCATCAATGCCCAGCAGGCCATGCCCACCGGCGGCACCATAGAGGTATCTGCCAAGAATATGATTATTAATTCAGCCCGTAGCCTGGGCATGAGACTGCCGCTCAATGAAGGCAACTACGTCAGGATCGCCGTGACCGACCACGGCAGCGGCATACCCGCAGATCACCTGGACAGGATATTCGATCCGTTTTTCACCACCAAGCAGAAGGGTAGCGGCCTGGGTCTGGCCACCTCCTTTCCCATAGCGCGCCACCACGGCGGCCATCTCAGCGTCGAATCGGAGCCCGGCTCAGGCTCGACCTTCTACCTCTACCTGCCGGCTTCCACGCAAACGTCCATACCAGGCCGTCAGAAAAAAGAGCATATCAAGCCTGCCGGCAAAGCCAGGATACTGGTGATGGACGATGAGAAGGGGGTAAGGGAGGTGTCCGGCCGCATGCTCAGCTACATCGGCTATGACGATGTCGAATTCGCCTCTGGCGGCGCCGAGGCGGTCATGCTGTACAAAGCGGCCATGGAATCGGGCCGGCCTTTCAGCCTGGTCATACTGGACCTGACCATACCCGGCGGCATGGGAGGCAAGGAGGCTATTAGGCATCTGCTAGAGATAGACCCCGGAGTCAAGGCGATTGTCTCCAGCGGATATGCCGAGGAATCGGTCATGGCCGAGTATAAAAAATACGGGTTCTGCGGCATGGTTGCCAAGCCTTATACTCTCGATCAACTGGGTAGAGCTGTGCATGATGTGATCGGGCAGGCGTGATCTTAAAAGATAGCCGTTTCACAGCGATAATACTATTAACGTATAATTATTGACTTTAGTTCTTATACTTTTTTCTCACATCAGTTCCCGCAGCAGAATATCTCCAGATCAACCCGGCCTCCGGCTTTTCTGCCGCTGCTGTCACTGACCGTTACATTTACGGTAGCTTCACCCCTTTGACCGGGGGCGATCCACCTGATGATGCTTGCCTTCCCCTCCTCCAATCCCTTGCCCTGCATTTTGCCTGCCGTGGCAGACCATGTATAGGTCAGGTCACCCTCACCCGGATTCTCCATACGGCATGCTATATCGGTCGTCATCCATATCCTCACACGCTGTTTCTCCACCACTTCAGGCTCACTGTCTCCCAGCTTCAATTTGAGCTCCACCATGGGCGTGGCGGTGCCGTCGGCATTGGTCAATACCCTGATACTGATGTTTTCGCTTGCCACACCCCCCTTGCCGTCATGAACCGACAGTGTGACGGTATAAGTACCCATCCTGCCGGGCGGTATCCAGACGACATTTGGTCCGTTGCCGGATATTCGTCCCTCCTCAGCCGACCACTGGTACATAAGTTTATCACCGTCCACATCTCCTGATAGACAACCGATCTGGACATCCGACGTAGCGAAGGTATCATGCATATAATCGATGCTCTCGATAACAGGGGGATGGTTTGGCAACTCGGCCGGAGTTGCAGCAGAGGTGCAGGCCGACTGCAACGCAAACACGATTACTGTTAACAGGGCGATCAATGAACCTGCCGGACGCCATTTATTCGAGTCAAACATGTGTCTTAATCTCCATAGAATAATTCTTTGCCGCAACAAAAGACCTGGAAAATCACTCTACCTTTAGCTTCAATACCCTTCCTGACATCGCTGACCGTGACATTCACCGTACAATCGCTTTGCGCGCCGGGGGCAATCCAGCTTATTCGGTTAACTGCATTGTCTCCACCATTTATCTCCTTAATCGTTCCGCAATCTGATGACCATTTATATACAGGGTTGCTCCCGTCTTCCATATTATCCACGGTACAGATTATATCGGCGGTCGACCATACCCCTATACGTTGATTCTCTATGGACACCGTATTGTTGTCACCCAGCTTTAGTTTTATTTCGATGTTCTCTGTCGCCGACCCGTCCGCATTGGTGCTAACCATAATATATATCTTCTCTTTCGCTTCTCCCCCCTTGCCATCCGAGACTGTGAGGTTGATCGGATAATTTTGCTTGAAGCCGGGCGGCGTCCATACAACGCTCTTGCCCTGGCCTGAAATACTGCCGTTACTTGCTTCCCACGAATATGTCAGATTGTCGCCGTCGGCATCGCCGGCTATGCAGTCAATCGTTACCGGCCTGTTGTGATATGTGGTCTTATCGTAATAAATCTTTTCAATGACAGGAGCATGGTTCTGCGGCCTGGCCGTACTGCTAGCAGAGATGCAGGACAGATGTAACACCGCCAGAAGGGAAACCAGTATTAATACTATCCGGCCCATGCAGTTTAATTTACGCAACGTTCCTCCCTTTCAGTATATAGTTTGCCGCGAATATTGAACTCAGTCACGCAAGAATCCAGTAATTGCCTATAACAAAAGATAATGCCGCCTGTTGATTTTAAGCCTGCGGGATCAAAACAGCAAAATAGCATCCACTGCTGTAGTGAGAATTGACAGCTTGCAGGTGTATCGCTAAACTTCAAATACAGGGGATACTTGATTCCGATTTTCACATAGATAATTATTTAAATTGCAGGGAGGCATATGGGCAATATGGGACGGCCTGACTCCAGGGTTAAGCGTGTTTGCATATTGATTGCCCTTTTCGCTGTCTGCACGCTCATTTACTACTTCGGCGAGCTGGCCAATTATTTCGGTTGGGACGCCCTGCGCTGGGAAGTCTGGTACACCGTACACGATCCCCACAGAATCCTCTTCTTGGTCCCCATTCTATATTGCACCTATTATTTTGGCCTGGCAGGAGCGCTGATATCGAACGTCGTCGCTCTGCTGATTTTCCTGCCGCGCGCGCTTCTTATCTCACCTTACCCCGATCCCGTACTGCGCATGATCATCTTCGTGGTCTCATCGACTATCCTGAGCACAGTACTGTCATTGATTTTTCAGAACAGGGCAGGACAGCGAAAATCAACTGACCGCACCACGCCTTCGTCGGGCAGGTACTCATATACACCTCTCACGCTCCTCCTCATATTTGTCTTCCTGTCGATCGGAATCCTCATCGCCGGGCATTTCTTCTACAGCAGCTACGAGAAGAATTACAGGGACCAGGTTGACGGCCAGCTTTCGGCCATAGCAGACTTGAAAGCCGAACAGCTGATGAACTGGCGTAAAGAACGTATGGGCGACGGCAATCTGCTCTATAGGAATCCCGCCTTCTCCAATACCGTACAGAGCTATCTGGAAAATCCTGATGATCCGGTATCTAAAGAACGTTTACAATCGTGGTTGAACCATTATATCCGGTACGGCCAGTATGAGAAGATTATATTCCTTGATACTCAAGGCGCCAACAGGATTATTATCCCCGTTACTGTCTCTGATTTGTCGGTTTTGAGTAAGAGTGACCTTGCAAAACATTAT
>CAZDXZ010000005.1:0-44399 GCA_964509615.1 uncultured Dehalococcoidales bacterium | reverse complement strand
TTCTGGTATTCGTCCCTTACCTTGGATTCATGGTCATGCCCTGGGTGCTGGCCTTTAAGGGCAATCAGTGGGCCTGGCAGAGCAAGCGCTGGGAAAGCGTGGAGCATTTCAAGCGCGTTCAGCACATCTGGACCATGTGGGGCCTCGGTATCACTATAGCCGTTACGGTCCTGCTGACACTCATACTGCTTCTCCTCCTCGGGCTTGTTGTCTGGAGTGTGCAGAAGTCAGGTGTCTAGGCTTATAAAACCGTTATCGATGTATTAAGTGGAGGATATTGAAATGAAGTGCGCCGTACACACTGACCGTGAAGCGGTCGGCGGCTGCTGCAGTTGCGGCAGATTTGTTTGTCCCGAGTGCAAAGTTGAGATCGCCGGGCAAATCTACTGCAACCAGTGCCTCGAGCTTAAATTAAAATCGGGCACATGGCCCGGCTCCGTCTCATCCGGCGCTTCCAACACTTCGGGCCTGGGCGTCCTTTCCAAAGCGCCCCCCGAGATAAGCGGCTGGAACTGGGGCGCTTTCTTCCTCACGTGGATCTGGGGCATCGGCAATAATGTCTGGATCGCCTTCGTCACGCTGTGCGGCATCCTGCCCTACATCGGCTGGATCATCAGCTTGGTGATGGCCATCGTTTTAGGTGTGCGGGGCAACGAATGGGCCTGGCAGAGTAAGCGCTGGGATAGCATCGAGCACTTCCAGATAACGCAGCGCAAATGGATGTGGTGGGGTCTCGGCGTGTTTCTGCTGCAGATAGCACTGATCATAGCAGTGACCGTGCTCATTATATCCCTGATCATGATCGCCGCCACCGCAGGCATCGACCGCAATTTCGACTGGCAAAGAATCTTTCCCTCGATGTAAGAATACGATTCCGTATATAAATTATGAACGATCTGCTGATTTATGCACTGGTCTTCGCCGGCGGGCTTGCCATCGGAGTGCTGGTAACGATAATCATTACGCGAGTTTACAAGCCGTATTATAAGCAGGATATGCTGACTATCAGCGGAGAGATACAGAAGAACATTGCGGCAATCAACGAGAGTACCACGCAGACGGCCATGGAACGCCTTGTGCAGATGTCTGGCCAGCTGGTGACTGCGCAGTCACAGCTCAGCGAGCAGAACCTGGAGGGCAAGAAGGCCCTGATAGAGCAGTCAATCAAAGAGGTGAGAGACAATCTCAAGGGCGTTGAAACGCTGATAAACGGCCTGGAAAAGGACCGCGCCAAGGCATACGGCGAGCTCCTAACGCAGTTGAAGAGCACTTCGGAGCAGACTATTAAGTTGTCGGAGACCACCGGCAAACTCCAGGCCGCCCTCGGCAACACAAGAGTAAGGGGCCAGTGGGGCGAACGCATGGCCGACGACATCCTGGCCAGCATCGGTTTCCTTGAGGGGGCCAACTTCCGCAAGCAGCAGGTGGACCCCACGGTAGGCTCCAGGCCTGATTATACCTTTCTCCTCCCTAACAGCCTGGTGCTTAATATGGACGTCAAGTTTCCCCTGGACAACTATTTAAAATTCATCAATACGGATTCGGAGGCCGACCGTGAGGGCTTCAAGGCCGCCTTCCTCAAAGACGCGCGCCAGCGCATAAAGGAGGTTACCACCCGCGACTATATTAACCCCGAGCAGAATACAGTCGATTACGTGCTGGTGCTGATACCCAATGAGCAGGTCTACCGGTTCATCAACGAGAACGATCCCTCCCTGCTTGATTTCGCGCTGCAGTCGAAGGTGGTGCTCTGCTCCCCCGTTACGCTGTACGCTGTGCTGGCGCTGATAAACCAGGCCGTCAAGAACTTCAAGATGGAGAGGGGACTGGCCGAAATCATCGCCCAGATCAAAGTGTTCACCGGGCAATGGCAGAAATTCCTGGAAAGCATGGATAAAATGGGCAAAAGGTTACAGGATGCTCAAAAGGAATACGATGCCCTTACAACGACCCGTAAAAACATGCTGGAACGACCCCTGCTCAAAATAGAACAGATCAGGCACGACAGCGATATAAAGGAACTGGAGACAATCGAAGCGGGGCCTTCACCCTCCGAAACGCAATTGCTGGAATAGTTGGCGCAGTTGCCTACAGCCCCTGCCCCATCTCTTTGAGCGCCTGGTCGGCTTTGTGTATGATGGCCTGGTCGGAGGTCATTCCTTTGGCCCTGCGGTAATCCTCAGCCGCCTTGAGCAACTGGCCTGTTTGCATGTATGCGTTGCCCCGGCTGCAATAAACCCTGGGGTCCCGCGGGTCGAGCACGATGGACCGGCTGATATCCTCGATGGCCTGGTAGTACTGGCCTTTCATCATGAAGGCGCAGCCGCGGTTATGAAATGCGCCGGGGTCCGTATCGTCGATCGCGATGGAGCGCGAGAAGTCTTCAATGGCGCTGTCGAAGTCCTTCCTGTAATAGTATACGCTGCCCCGGTTATAGAAGGCCGCCGCCAGGTTGGGATCAAGCTCAATCGCGCGGTTGAGGTCTGCCAGCGCAAGATCCAGGTCGCCCTTTTTATAGAAAGCCCCTCCCCGCAGCAGATAAACGATTGCTGTGGTCGGGTCGAACTGAATAGCCTTGCTCAGCTCGTCGATTGCCAGGGAGTAGTGGCCGTCCTTGAGCAGTTCGAAACTTTTCTCCTGATGCGCTTCGGCCTTGGCCTTGTGCTCGGCTGATACCTCAGGAATCGGTTCGGATTTGGGAGAAGGGGGCGGGGGCGTCGATTTAGGTACAGGCGGCGCGGGAATAGGATAGGACGAAGGGCTTTCCTGGTAATCCGCCAGCGCCGGCTGCTTGCCCGGTTCTTTGGGGGGAGCGGAGCCCGGCTGGCCGATGTTTACCGGCTGCTCGATATTAGCCGGCTCCGGAGCGGGGGCGGGCGGCGTTGAAACCGGCCTTTCCGTAATACCCCATTCGATCACTGCACCGCAGTTGCCGCAGTAAGTGTTCCCGGTCTCAACGGGGGAACCGCATTGAACACAAGAATATACGAATATCAGATCACAGAATCCACAGAAACGCTGCCCCAGAAAGGCTACGTTACCACACCGCGGACAGAGGAAACTCTGTTGCATTTTTACTTTAAACTGCTGTTTACCCGATTATACCCCACGGAAGCAGAAAAAGTACATGTCTGCCTGAGGGCGGTTGATTATACCGATGCAGGGACGTATAATCTCTTTCGATCGCTGGATATAGATTGAAGCTATGAATAACGTCGCTGATTCTCTTATCGAGCTGGCTAAGAAAACCGGGGCCATCAAGTTCGGCGAGTTTATCCTCGCGTCCGGCGCCAAAAGCAACCGCTATTTCGAAGGCAAACTGCTGACACTTCACCCTGAGGGCGCTTGCCGCGTCGGCGAAGCCGTCTTCAATGTACTGGAGGGCAGCGGGGCGCAGGCGGTGGGCGGTCTCATCCTGGGCGCTATCCCCATCGCCACCGCCGTCTCCATCATAAGCCGTGAAAAAGGCAAGCCCATGCTGGCTTTCATGGTACGAGAGTCCCCCAAGGAACACGGCACTAAAAAATTGATCGAGGGTCCGCTGGAGCCAGGCATGAAGGTAGCTATCGTGGATGATGTTGTCACGCGCGGCGGGTCGGTTTTCAAGGCCATTGAAGCCGTCGAAAACTTCGGTTGCAAAGTGGTAAAGGTCGTGGCCATAGTCGACCGCCATGAAGGCGGCGGAGATAAGCTGATAGCCGACGGGTACGACTTTGTGCCTTTGATCCACTTCAACCCGGACGGATCTGTACAGGCAAATAAGCTTCTGTAAGCAAAACGTATATAATTATCACCGGAGGTGGAATTTAGAGATGTTGCCGATCAAGAATATACTCTGCCCGACAGATTTCAGCGATCCATCTTACGAAGCGTTAAAGGTTGCCGACGAGCTGGCAGCACATTTCGGGGCCACACTTCACGTCGTGAATGTTGTGCCCCTGGTGCCCATCGTGGAGGCGCCGATAGGCGTGGAATCAGCCAGCTTCAACGTGGCGTCGTACCAGCAGGAGCTCGAGGGACAGGCTCAGAAGTCGCTTAAGAGCCTCACGGAGCAAAAGATAAGCAAGGGCGTCAACATTGTGACCGAAGTACTCATCGGCAATGCCGCCGGCGAGATAATGCGCTATGGGGGAGAGAAGGCGGTCGATTTGATAGTGATAGCCACGCACGGCCTCTCGGGGTGGCGCAGGTTTATCTCGGGGTCCACCACCGAGCAGATCGTCCGCCAGTCTTCGTGCCCTGTCCTGACCATACGCAAACCGGGCGCCAAATAAATCTGCAACCGGTCGCGGCGGGCTTCGAAAATCCACGCCTCATTGCCGGATGACGGTCATGTCTTGCCCAGTTCGTGGTGAATCTGCACATACCGGATGATATCGGCGCGGTTCAGCATACCCACCAGGCGCTCCTCTATCACCACCGGCAACTGGTTCAGTCCATTCTCCGCCATGAGGCGCACAGCTGTTTTCATGTTATCGCCGGGACCTACCGTCTTCAGCGGCTGAGGCGTCATAATTCTGGATACCGTCGTAGTCCGCCATGCCGCGGGCGCCAATTTCTTGATATCGGCAAATGTGACGATGCCCAGCAGCCTGCCATCGTCAACCACGGCCGCTGATCTGATGCCCTTTTTAACGTAAACGTCGTTGACCAGCACTTCGACGTTTGAGCCGCTCTCCACCGTCTCGGGCCGGTCATTCATTACGCTGACCACCTTCACATTCAACCAGATCGCCCGCAGCTCCATCTCCCGCCTGGAAGCTTCGGCAGCGCTGTTGAGAAACCAGCCGATAAAGACCAGCCACACACCGCCCATGATATTATCGGTCAGCGCCCAGAATATCCCCCAGGCTATCATGGCCCATCCGAATACCTGGCCGATGGCAGTGGCGATATTAGTAGCCTTTCTCAGGTCGCTGGTTGCGCCCCAGATAATCGCCCGCAGGACACGGCCGCCATCAAGGGGAAAACCGGGCAGTATGTTGAACGCGGCCAGCAGTACATTGATTTCCATCATGTAGACTACCGTGGCCCTGACAGGCCCTTCAACCGCCAGTCCGGTGAAATCCAGCGCCCAGAACAGGCCGGCCAGCGCTACGCTGGTGATGGGGCCGACAATGGCGATGGCGAACTCTATCCCCGGCTTCTCCGGCTCAGCTTCCAGGTTGCTGAGGCCGCCCAGTAAAAAGAGCGTTATGCTCTTGACCGGCACCCCCCGGGATATGGCTACCAGGGAGTGCGCCAGCTCATGCACAAGAACCGAGACAAAGAGCAGCAGCGCCGCTACCGCGGCCGTCGTCCAGTATATCCACCCTTCCCAGCCCGGATACTCGACCGGGAAATAGCCCACCGCCAGTGACCAGCAGATCAGGATGAAGATAATAATCCACGTGTAGTGTATGCCGATATCTATGCCGGCGATGCGGGCGATGCGCAGCGACCCTTTCATCATTGATCCGTCGACCTATGTAGCTATCTGTTTAATGAAACTCTCGATGGCGCGGTTAACTTCCGCCGGCTTCTCCAGGAAAGCCAGGTGCGTGCCGCCCTCGATTATGCTCACACGGCAGTCCGGCATTTTACCGGCAAGATATTGGGAATACTTGGGCGGCGTCATGTTGTCCTGGTCGCCCACGATGCAGAGCACCGGCAGTTTAATCTCCCCCACCTTACCCATTATGTCGAACTTATCGCAGCAGCGAAAATCGGTGAGCTGGGCAGCAGGTCCCACTTCGGTTAATCTCGGCATGAGTGTCTGGCGTACCTTTTCATCAATCGTGCCGTGAAGCGGCTCAATGATCTCTTTAATCCAGCCCTGCGTATCATTCAGCTTGCCCCCCACGAGCTCCAGGATCAACGGCAATACCCTCAGGCGTGCGCCGGAACCGATCAGGATGATCCCTTTCAGGTCACCCGGGTACTTGAGCGCGTGCATAAGCGCAATACCTCCTCCCAGCGAGTGTCCGGCCAGCACTACATCGCTATACTCCTTTTCCTGGAAATAGCCGTGCAGCCAATCGGTATAGGCTTCGATACTGGTGCAAATCTCGCCGCGGGGATGACCGGGTAGGTCGGGCGTATCGGCATCGGTAAAATGCTGCTTCTGCAGCATCCATACATCACCGCAGGCGCCGGACCCATGTATAAAGACCAGCTTCATAACAAACCTCCTAAATACTGCAGGATCACTGCGGGCTTACAGGCAACATGGCAGCCGGCGGGAGTTTACGAGGCGAACGGCAGTTCCTGCTGGCCTGCGACCATAGGCTTGGGAGGTGAGGTAGTGATGGCGCGCGTCTCTCTGGCGGCCTGTTCCTCCGGATTCTCTTTCTCCACCAAGGCGATGGACACCACGCGGTCGCCTTCATCCAGCCGGGACAGCATTACGCCCTGCGTGATGCGGCCCTTGACCGGCACACCCTCGCGCCTCTTCTTCTTTTCACCCTCTACCGATACCTTGGTCTCCTTAGCGACATCCACGTTAATCCGGAGCTGCACGCCATTGGCCGTTGTTATAAACAGCTCGTAACCGGGCGGCACAAACTTGGCTGCGATGACCTTGCCTGTCTTGGTATTAACTTTATGGGCCAGCACGCCTTTCCCACCCCGGCCGTGCAGGGGGAACTTCTCCACCCTGGTCTTTTTACCATAGCCGTTTTCGGTGACCGTGATCAGGTCGGCGCTCGCCTGGACAGTGCCCATGCTGACTGCAATATCGCCCTTATTCAGCTTTATCCCCCGCACGCCACCGCTGGTGCGCGAGGCGTTACGCAGAGGCGCCACGGCGAATTTCACAGCCTGACCGTTGCGACTGACCAGCATTATCTTGTCGGAATCAGACACAACGTCCACACCGATCAGCTCTTCGTCGTTCTTCAGCTTCATGGCAATCAGGCCGCTGCGGCGCACGTCGATAAAACTGCTCAATCCTGTCTTCTTCACAATGCCCTTGGAAGTGGCCAGCAGCATAAACAGGCCGGGGTCGGTCTTCTCCGGCACGAACATGGCTGTGACCTTCTCCTTGGCCTCGATGGGTATCAAATTTATAATGTTGATACCCTTGGTGGTTCGGGAGACGTCCTGCGGTATCTCGTGGCATTTCATCTTGAAAACCCTGCCGCGGTTGGTGAAGAACAGCAGGTTATCATGCGTATCGGCGGACATTGAACTCATGACGTCGTCGCTGTCACGCGTTACCATGCCCTTCACGCCGCGCCCGCCGCGCAGCTGCTTGCGAAACACGTCGGCCGGGATGCGTTTGATATAACCCTGCTCGCTCAGCGTCACGATCACATCCATATGTGGAATGAGGTCTTCCACCTGGAATTGTCCGGCCTCGTCTTTGGTGATAACTGTGCGGCGCTTGTCCCCGTGTTTCGTCTTGAGCTCCATCACATCCTGCTGGATCAGCTTCAGTATTTTGTCGGGATTGGCCAGCAGGTCCTCGAGGTAGTGTATGGTCTTCAGGACGTCCTTATATTCATCCAGTATCTTTTTACGTTCAAGGTTGGCCAGGCGGCGCAGCTGCATCTCCAGGATTGCCTGCGCCTGCAGCTGGCTGAGGGAAAACTCGGTCATCAGGTTGGTACGCGCCGTATCGGCTGTTTCAGATTCACGGATGGTCTTGATCACGGCATCCAGATGGTCAAGGGCGATCTTAAAGCCCTCCAGGATATGCGCCCGCTCTTTAGCCTTCTGCAGGTCGTACTGGGTCCTTCGCGTGATTACTTCCGTTCGGAATGCCACGTAGCACTGCAGTGCGTCCTTAAGGTTGATTACACGCGGCTGCCCTTCCACCAGAGCGATCATATTGATGAAGAAGGCTGTCTGCATGGATGTGAACTTAAACAGATTGTTCTGTACCTTGGCCGGGTGAGCATCCTTGCGCAGGCCTATCACCAGGCGCATGCCCTGCCGGTCCGACTCGTCGCGTACGTCGCTGATGCCCTCTATTTTCTTATCGCGGGCCAGCTCGGCGATCTTTTTGACCAGTTCGGCCTTGTTGGTCTGGTAGGGCAGCTCGGTGACGATCAGCTGCATCTTGCCGGCCTTGGTCGACTCTTCCACGACTCGGGCCCTCAGCACTACCTTGCCCTGACCGGCTGCGTAGGCGTTTTTAATGCCCTCCACGCCACAGATAATACCGGCCGTGGGGAAATCGGGCCCTTTTACAAACTTCATCAATTCTTCAACCGAGGCTTCGGGGTTTTCGATTAAATAACTAATGGCGTCGCAAATCTCCGAAAGATTGTGCGGTGGGATATTGGTGGCCATACCCACTGCTATGCCGGAGGAACCGTTGACCAGCAGGTTCGGCATCCGAGCAGGCAGCACCGACGGCTCTTTAAGGCTGTCGTCGAAGTTCGGGATGAAGTCGATCGTTTCCTTGTCTATATCCAGCAGCATCTCATCAGCGATCCGGGTCAGCCTTGCCTCCGTGTAACGCATGGCTGCCGGGGGGTCGTCATCGATGCTGCCGAAGTTTCCCTGGCCGTCCACCAGGCGGTAACGCATGGAGAAGTCCTGGGCCATCCTCACCATAGCGTCATAAACCGAGGAATCACCGTGCGGATGGTATTTACCCAGCACCTCGCCGACGATGCGCGCACTCTTCTTGTAGGGGGCGTTGTAGCGCATGTTCAGCTCGTGCATGGCGAACAGTATGCGCCGGTGAACCGGCTTGAGTCCGTCGCGCACATCGGGCAGGGCACGAGACACTATAACGCTCATTGCGTAATCCAGGTACGAGCGTTTCATCTCGTCTTCAATACCGATGGGCTTGATAGATAATCCTAATTCCATTTCTACTCCTCGTCGCCGAAGCTGTTGTCGAGACGCTGCAGGTCTTCTGTAGCCGTGTACCCTTCATAAATCGAGAACCCCTCGGGGACTGACTCGGTATCTTCCGACTCGCTGTATTCGGCCTCCTCCAGCCCTTCTTCCTCTCCCGTGCTGTGCCTGAGCAGATTATCTTTAACATGCGCAGGATAGGCCTCCGTGACACGGATGGGAAAAGATAGTCGGCCGGCCTGGCTGGGATGCTGGAATGTCTCACGTATTATAACCTTGACCTTGCCGTGATCATGGTCAAGGCTGACAATAGCTGCAATGTATTTATTCCCGCCGTTTAGCAGCTTGGCCAGGCGCAGCCCGTGTTCCGGCTCTATCACTCCCAGGTATTCACCCCGGTCGTTCTTAACAATGGTATCCTGGTTCCTGGTATCCAGAAAGACCTTCTCCCCCGGTGTCAGCTTAAGCAGCACAGACTGGGGAGCCGGATCAAGCAGGCTGACAATGCCGTATTTGCCGACGTCGGCGATGAAATCGCTGGGCTTGGCTTTCTCTCTTTTTACTCCTGCTATCTTGGTGCCTTTAAGCAGGGCCAGCCGGTCGAGGTTCTTTCTGGCTATGATATTGCCGGGGGACAGCTCGATGGATTTGCTGTAGGCATCCTTGGCTTTCTTGTACTCGCCCAGCTCCATATAGGCGCGTCCCAGGCGATTGTAGGCGTCCACATCCGCAGGGAAGACCTCGATAATACCCTGGTTGGCGGCGACAGCCTCCTGCCAGCGGTTCTCGGTAGCCATCTTTATGGCCTCCTGGATGCGCCCACGCCATATCCTGGCTTTCTCTTCTTCACGTTCGGGCATTGGCAATATCCTCTTCTTGAAACGTATGTCCTTTTACGCCTTTTGCAATCATTTTATTTAATACCAAATCCTGATCAAAGGCAAATCCGTCAGTCTTCAATATCGCTCGCTGCGGGCCCCGTGTGATTTTAGTCATTTCACAGACCCGCTCTCACGCATATACTTGAGGTCATCCGTGAATTTGACACGGCTTTTCAAGCGGTGCTAAATTACCACGTAAATTAAATTAAGTCAATAAGAAGGTGCATTCATGAAAGATCAGGTTCAGGAAGTGTTAAATGTTATCCGCCCCAGCCTTCAGGCAGACGGCGGCGACGTTGAACTGGTGGATGTTAAGGACGGGGTAGTCAGCGTGAAGCTAAAGGGCGCCTGCTCCGGCTGCCCGATGTCTACTATGACACTGAAAAAGGGTATCGAGCGATTCCTTAAAGAAAAGATCCCCGCAGTTAAAGAAGTCGTGGGTGTATAGCCACCCTACCCCTTATCCAGATCGAAGGCTTTGTGCAGCGCTTTAACGGCGTCCTTGACCTTATCCTCGGCTATAATGCAGGTGATACGTATCTCGGAAGTCGTTATCAGCTGTATGTTGATATCCCTTTCAAATAGCGTCCGGAACATTTTGGCTGCGTAGCCGGGCGTATTCTGCATACCGGTGCCGATTATCGAGACCTTGCCCAGTTTTTTGTCGCTGAGGCATTCTTTGGCGCCTATTTTCCTGGCAACAGGGGCAATTATCTTCATGGCCTTGGGGATGTCCTTTTTAATAATGGTGAAGGTGAGGTCCGTGATATTATTGGCGCTGGCGTTCTGAACTATGGTGTCCACGCTTACGCCGGCTTTGGCCAGAGGCATAAATATGGCAGCCGCCACACCGGGCCGGTCGGGCACGCCGGTTATGGTGATCTTGGCCACATCCATATCGTGGGCAATGCCCCTTACCTTATTCTTCTGTTCCATGTTTTTTCCTCCGTGAATAATCGTGCCGGGCTTCTCCACCATACTGGAGGCCACCAGTATGGGTATGTTGAATACCTGGCCCAGCTCCACCGACCTGTGGTGCATCACCTTGGCGCCTGAGGTAGCCATCTCCAGCATCTCCTCATAACCTATCTCGTCCAGTTTGCGCGCCTCCGGCACCACCCGCGGGTCCGCCGTGTAAACCCCTTCCACGTCAGTGTAAATCTCACACACCCTGGCTTTCAGGCTGGCTGCCAGGGCTACTGCAGTTGTGTCCGAGCCTCCCCTGCCCAGCGTTGCGATATCATTGTCGGGAGTGATCCCCTGAAAACCGGCAACGATAACGATATTGCCCTTATCCAGCTCCTTTATAATCCGCTCAGGCGCCACACCGGTTATCCTGGCACGGCTGAAGGCCGAGTCGGTTGAAATCCCGGCCTGCTGTCCGCTGAGGGCTATCGCGTTGCGGCCCATGGCGTGCAGCGCCATGGCTAGCAGCGTGCTGGAAACTATCTCGCCCGTGGAAAGCAGCAGGTCCATCTCCCGGGGTTCGGGATTCGGGTTAATCTTGTTGGCCAGCTCGATAAGGTCGTCCGTAGTATCACCCATGGCAGATACCACTACGACCACTTTGTTGCCCTTCTTAAACGACGCCGCGACCCTGCGCGCCACATTGCGGATCCTGTCGGCATCGGCCACCGAGCTGCCGCCGTATTTCTGCACTACTATCGCCATCTCTGTTATTGCCTGCCTTTCTTATTTCTTCTTCAAGAATATATCCATTAGTCTGTAGCCCGGGTCGACCAGGATACTGGTGCGGGCGGTCTCCTCTTCCGTAAAGCGGGAGGCCCCATTATGTTTTACGCCTGCGCCCCAGATGAGAAAGGGAACCGGCTCGGCGCAATGCGTCTTAATCTTGATCGGTGTGGGGTGGTCCGGCATCACGAGCGCTTTTATCTGCCCGTCTTTCCAGTCCAGCAGCCTGCCAATGACCTCCCTGTCGATCAATTCGATAGCCCTTATCTTGTCGTCTGTTGATCCCCTGTGTCCCATCTCGTCCGGCGCCTCGATGTGCATGACCGTCAGGTCGCCGGCTGTAAGAGCTCCCAGCGCCCCGTCAGCCTGGGCTGCGAAATTGTTATCGAGGTTGTCGGTGACGCCATCGATATGCAGTACCTCAATGCCGGCCATGATAGCCAACCCGCGCAGCAAATCGACGCCTGATGTGAGAGATGCCCTCAGGCCGCGCAATTCCGCAAAGGAAGGCATCTCAGGCACCCGGCCGCTGGGCCAGAATAGCCATATCGAGGTCACGGGCAGCTTGCCCTGCCTCTTCCGCTCCCGGTTAACCGGATGTCCTTCCAGTATGGCTTCGGATTTTTTCATCAACTGGCACAGAAGCTCGCTGCCACGTCCATGCGGGAGGTATTCCCGCACCTGTTGATCGGTTATGTCGTGCGGCGGCGTGCAGACAGCCGACAGGGTATCCTCATGGCCGCTTATCCTGAGGATATGCCTGTAGCTGATACCGGGAAAGAATTTTACCTCGTCGGAGCCCAGCTTTTCGTTCAGCGTATCGATGATGGCGGCGGCCTCTTCGGTGGAGATATGACCGGCGCTGTGGCTGACCATCCGGCCCTCTGCAATCGTAACCAGGTTGCAGCGGAATGTGACATCGGCTGGACCAATCGGAACACCCACGCTGCGCGCCTCTATGGCGCTCCTTCCCCTGTAGTAGACCGTGGGGTCATAGCCCAGCACAGACATGCACGCGGGCGCGCTGCCCGGCTCCATACCGGCCGGTATGGTCAATGCCCTGCCGCTATACGCCTGCCGGGCCATCCGGTCAAGGTTGGGAGTATGCGCAAGCTCGAGGCATGTCTTATTTCCCCTTTCTTCAAGGGGCCAGCCGGAGGCGCCGTCCGCTATGACGATGCAAAATTTCATAGCCAATAAGTTTACAATTGTTGCTCTAAAAGTTAAAGCCGACTATAATATTTAACCCGTGCGGGGAGTAGCGCAGTTGGTTAGCGCGCAGCGTTCGGGACGCTGAGGTCGGAGGTTCGAGTCCTCTCTCCCCGACCAGACAAGCCCCCTACCCCACTTCCCTCTTGGCTTCGTCCCAGATGGCATCCATCTCGCTGAGCTTCATGCCCCTCAGGTCCAGACCCCGGTCGCGGCATATCTGCTCGATGTACTGAAATCGCCGTGTAAAGCGAGCATTAGCCAGGCGCAGCGCAGATTCGAGGTCCACGTCCATGCGGCGTGCAACGCTGGCCAGCACCAGCAGCACATCGCCGAACTCGTGATTCCTCTCCTCCTGCGTGGCGGCTTTCTTCAGCTCCTCCACCTCCTCTACCAGCTTATCTATGATGTCGTCCTCATTCTCCCAATCGAAACCCACGGCAGCCACCCGCCGGCCAGCGGTCTGGCTGTACGCCAGCGCCGGTAAGCTGCCCGGTATGCCCCCCAGCAGAGATTGACTGCCGTTCTTCTCACGTTCTTTAAGCTCCTGCCAGCTGAGTGACGCTTCCTCTGCGTCGGCTACCTTCTCGCCGCCGAAGACATGCGGGTGCCGCTTGATCATTTTTCTGTTGATACTGCGCAAAACGTCCTCGAGAGAAAACTCCCCCGCTTCGCCGGCGATCTGGGAATGAAGCATTATCTGCAGCCAGAGGTCTCCCAGCTCTTCACTGAGGGCCGCCGGGTTGTTATTATCGATCGCCTCCAGCACCTCATAGCTTTCCTCTATCAGGTATTTCTTGAGAGATTCATGCGTTTGCCGCCGGTCCCAGGGACAGCCGTCCTCACCCCGTAAACGCTCAACGATGGTCCTGAAGGTCTCGAACTTATCGAGCTCTGCCTCGTTGAATCCTGATATCTCGCTGGCCATGCTCCGGCCTAATCCCGCCTGCCGCCGAATACCATAAAGACAAAGTAAAGAAGCTGTGCTACGGCCTGCAGCATGGCTGCCACATAGGTCAGGGCCGCGGCGGAGAGCACCGCGCTGGCCCCTTCGTATTCCGGCCCCACCAGCAGTCCGGTGTCCTTGATCATCTGCCTTGCCCGGCTGCTGGCATTGAACTCGACGGGCAAAGTAATGAGCGTGAACAGCACTGCGGCCGAAAAAAGCAGTATACCTGCTATGGCCACCATCTCGCCGAATACCTGCGATAGTCCCATCAGCAGCAGCCCGCCGAATACAAGAATCCACCCGAGCGTGCTGCCGATATTGGCGGCGGGCACCAGGGCCGACCTCAGGCCCATCATGGCATACTTGGTTTTATGCTGCATGGCATGGCCGACCTCATGAAGTGCAATTCCAACCGCGGCTACAGAGGGTGTTCCGGCCACTTCGGGCGATAGCCTCAGCACCCTTTTGGAAGGATCGTAATGATCGGTTAACTTACCTTTGATGGTCTCGATCGGTATATCAGACATGCCGTTGGCCCTCAGCACCTGCATAGCAGCCTGTGCGCCGGTTATTCCTTTCTGGTTGTAGACCTTGGAATATTTTGAGTAGGTGGACTTGACCTTGATCTGGGCATATATCATGAATATCAGGGCAGGCGCCATTAATATAAGGTAAAGTACCATTCTTGCTGATTCTCCATAGATTACATTAATACTTTATTAGTTTATTTCGCGATGGCGGTTAAGTCAAAGGATGCTGCCGATGAAATTTCGGTGTCCCACCGCAAAATCGGCTGCCGTCATCTCGCGCTTACCCTCGGGTTGAATCCGGACCAGCCCGAGCAGGCCGTCACCTGTCCTGACAGCCACCCGCGTGGCACTTCCCCGAGGCAATTCGACAACCTGGCCCGCGGCGCCTTCTTCCACGGCTGGCAGCGGGATGGTTTCCATAACCTTGATTCTCGTGTCCATCCAATTGATATAGCTTCCCGGCCAGGGGTTGCAGGCCCTCACCTTGTGCCACAACCGGACAGCCGTCCAATTCCAGTCCAGCTCACCATCCTCCTTCCTTTCCATGCGCGTATAGCTGGCCTGGCTTTCATCCTGTGCGATTGGCCGTATCGTCCCCGATACCCAGCCCGGCAGCGTATCCATCAGCAATCCGCCGCCGATTTCAGCCAACCGGCCGGTCAACGATCCGGTGGTATCATTGTCCCTTATATCTGCAGTCACCTGAGCAATGACCGGCCCGCTGTCGACCTTCCTTTCTATTAACATAATTGTGACGCCGGTCTGCGTGTCCCCATTGAGGATGGCTGCCGCCACAGGCGAAGGACCCCGGTATTTAGGCAGCAGAGACGGGTGGATATTAATACATTTGTGCGGCGGTATCTTCAATACTTGGTCGGGCAATATCTGGCCGTATGCCGCTACGACTATTATGTCAGGTTTGAGGGCAGCCAGGAGCTCAACCTCCGAGGGATCTTTGAACGACTGGGGCTGTATTATGTTCAACCCGGCGCCGGCGGCAAACTGTTTGACCGGGCAGGGGGCAAGCCGCTGTCCCCGCCCTTTCTTCCTGTCCGGCTGGGTATATACCGCCTTTATGTCATATTTGTTCAGCATTAACGACTGCAACGGCGGCAGGGCAAAAGCAGGTGACCCCATAAATACAACTTTCATAATCTAATAAAAAATTAAAAGTTTTTTGTCGTTATGTCAAAATAACCATTGACACTGCCGAAGACCCCTGTGGTAATCTATCTACGGTTTGGGAAGAGGACCGCGGCATATCCGGCAGACATTAAAGTTTCAACGGCTTATACACTAACTAAACAAAAAGTCTGCATTTATCGTTTCATAGTGGGACTTTTTTTTCTTTTTTACGGGAAACCCGAGCAAAAATATAGTACGGTTAAGAGGCAAATGCAAGCTGATAAAATGTGGCAGGCGGCCCTGGGTGAACTTCAGATCCAGGTCAGCAAAGCAAATTATAATACGTGGCTCAAGGATTCGAGGGGAATCGACTACGACAACGGCGTTTTTACCGTAGCTGTTCCCTCTGTCTTTATCGCCGAATGGCTTAAAGGGCGGCTCTATTCTGTCGTCTGCAGAATACTTTCCAGCATCACTGGCAGGATTACCGAAGTTGTTTTCCAGGTCCAGGCTGTCAACCGGGAACCTGCTCCCGCTAGAAACAGGTTACAGCCCGACGGTGGAACCAGCGTTAAAGAACGTCCAGCTTCAACCAGGACAACCGGATTCAATACTAAGTTCACCTTCGATACATATGTTTCGGGAGAGTGTAACCTGTTACCTTATACCGCCTCGCTTGAGATAGCTGAGAATCCCGGAGGGGTTTTCAATCCCCTTTATATATACGGCGGCACCGGCACCGGCAAAACCCATCTTCTGCATGCGATAGGACAGGCAGCCAGGTCCAGAGGGTTAAATGTCCTGTATATGAGCGCCGAGCAATTCACCAATGAGTTCATTATCGCCATTCGCAATAAAAAGGCCGAGGAATTCCGGGGTAAGTTCAGCAGGGTCGAGGTTTTCCTGCTGGATGATATACAGTTCCTCAGCGGGAAAAATCAAACACAGGAATGCATTTTTCACATTATTAACGACTTCTTAGCAGATAACCGCCAGGTCGTAATTTCTTGCGATCGACCTCCCAAAGAGATCGAATCACTTAATGTACGGCTGCGCTCCCGCATGGAAGGGGGTCTGGTGGCCGATATCTATCCTCCCGACCATAAAACGCGCCTGGCTATACTCGATCTTAAATCGTCACTGCTGCAAATAAGGTTCGATGCCGATGTGCTCAATTTCCTGGCGACCAACTTCCATGGAAGCGTCAGGGTCCTGGAAGGTGCGCTCATCCGTCTTTCCACCTATTCCCGCATGAACGATACGACGCTCGACGTCAGCGCCGTCAAGACGTTTCTCAACGACATGATAGCTGCTTCCAGGCAGAGCAGCGGCCATTATACCGCCGCCGATATTATCAACGCGGTCGCCGACTATTTCGCAATCGCGCCGGATGACATAACGGGCAAAAAGAGAGACCTTAAGACCTCCCGCGCACGCCATATAGTTATGTACCTTTTACGCCAGCAGAATCACAACAACCTTGCCGAGATCGGCAGGGTTCTCGGCAATCGTGACCATTCAACCGTTATACACGGCTATGACAGGATTGCCACGAACATAGGCTCCGATTCCCAGCTCAGCAAGTCCATCGAAGACATCCGCCTGATGTTGAAATCCCGCCGTTCTTCCTAGACCTGTTGGCAGGTTGTGGAAAATTCTCCCTGTTTTGTTGATAACTTGCGTCCTTCTTTAAACACTCGTTTTCACTATCGGACCGCTCGTCTCTCTATCTTGCGTTCCCATCCACACCATTAACCCTCTTATAATGACTATGATTATACTTACATATAACCTACAGATAGAATAAAATACAATAAAATATATGTTTGTTGATAATGTAGAAATTCAGGTCAGGGCCGGTCAGGGCGGCAACGGGCTTGCCAGTTTTAGAAGGGAGAAGTTTCTTCCTTTCGGAGGTCCTGATGGTGGGGATGGAGGAAAAGGCGGGGATATTTATATATGTGCCGACAGCAATCTGGAGAGCCTTGTGTCTTTCAAACATAAACGTCTGTTTAAAGCGGACAACGGTGGAGATGGGGGCAAGAACCGTATGCACGGCACAAATGCCGCCAGCCTGATTATAAGGGTGCCGGTGGGCACAGTCGCTTACATTGTTGACAGCGGGCGGGAGCTGCTTGTGGCGGACATGGTCAGGGACGGTCAAAAGGCCCTGCTGGCTAAAGGCGGGAGAGGTGGGAGAGGCAATGTGCATTTTGCGACATCTACTAGGAAGGCGCCGAGAATGTTCCAACAGGGTGAGGAAGGCCAGCAGTTTGACATAATGCTGCGGATGAGCCTGGTGGTCGACGCCTGTATAGTGGGATTTACAAATAGCGGCAAGTCCACATTGCTGTCAGCGCTGTCGTCAGCCCGTCCGGAAATCGCCGATTACCGGTTCACAACGAGGACACCTGTCCTGGGTGTGGTTGATGATGGCGTGAATAAGCTGATATGGGTCGAGCTGCCCGCGCTCACAAAGGATTCCAGATTGGGCAAAGGGCTGGGTAACACTTTTCTCAACCAGGCCGTACGCGCCTCCGTTATTGTATACCTGCTTGACGCAGGATCCAGCGATCTTAAAGACGACTTTGACACATTAAGGGATGAGGTTTCAGCCTTTGATGAAAATCTGGGGCAAAAAGCGTCAGTCATCGTAATCAATAAAGTGGACAGCACTAATAGGCTATCGCTGGAAGATTATGTTAATAAGAAGCTGGCTGCAACGGGATTGCCCTGTATAATAGTATCTTCGCTGGATAAAGAGGGTCTGGATACACTGGTCACACAGGTGCACCGCGCGGTGAAGGAAACGAGGAGCAGACCGACCGACGAGCCGGCGGCGGAGGTGGTCTTCAGGCCAGAGCCTGTGGACCAGCGAGAGAGAAAATGAGACTGGGGATAATGGGCGGCACATTCGATCCGCCTCATCTGGCACACCTGGTCATCGCCGAGATGGCAAGGGCGGGGCTGCAGCTCGACAGGGTGGTCTTCATACCTGCCGGCGATCCCTGGATGAAATCCACGCAAACGGTTACTCCTGCTGGCAAAAGAGCAGAGATGGTCGGCCTGGCCATCAATTTAAATCCGTCATTCAGCCTGTCTTTGATAGAGGTAGACAGGCCGGGTCCTTCTTATACAGTCGATACGGTGGAGCAGCTGACAGTGGAAATGGGGCACAATGCAGACATATTCTTGCTGCTGGGGTGGGACAGCATGGCCGAACTGACCTCCTGGAAGGCGCCCTACCGGCTATCGAAGATGGTCAGATTTGTGGCTTTCCCGCGTCCCGGAGCCGACAGGCCTGATCCGGCGGAGCTTGAAAAGGCTATGCCGGGCAGTGCCGAGAGGATCATCTATATGGACGAGCCCTATCTGAGCATAAGCTCCACGTGTATCAGGCAGAGGATTAAAGAGGGGAAATCGGTGCGCTATCTGGTACCTGATGCCGTCGGCCAATACATAATCGAGCACAAACTGTATACGGCCTGATCCAGGGAAGGCTATATATCGAGGTTCTTGACGCTGCGGGCATGCGCCTGGATGAAGGACTTGCGGGGGGGGACCTCGCTTCCCATCAGGATATGGAATATCTCATCGGCTTTCATGGCGTCGTCGACGCGTACTTTGAGCAAAGTACGCGTGGCGGGATTCATGGTTGTCTCCCACAGCTGTTCGGGACTCATCTCACCCAAGCCTTTATATCTCTGCACGTCCACCTTGCTGCTCTTCATAGAGGCCAGCTTGGCATCTTTCTCGACGTCCGAGTAAACCCAGTGCTGCTGCTTGCCAGCCGCCAGGCGGTACAGGGGAGGCTGAGCGATGAAGAGGTGACCCTTGTCGATTATGTCAAACATATTGCGGTAAAAGAAGGTTAGCAGCAATGTGCGGATATGTGCGCCGTCCACGTCGGCATCCGTCATGATAATGATCTGGTGGTAGCGCAGTTTATTGTAGTCGTAGCCGTCGCTGATCCCGGTGCCCAGGGCAGTGATCAACGCCCGTATCTCCTCGTGGTCGAAAATCTTGTCCTTGGCTGCTTTTTCCACATTAAGGATTTTGCCGCGCAGGGGCAGGATGGCCTGGAAGTTGCGGTCGCGGCCCTGTTTGGCTGAGCCGCCGGCCGAATCACCCTCCACCAGGTACAGCTCGCAGTCCTTGGGGTTGTTACTGGCGCAGTCCGCCAGCTTGCCCGGCAGCGTGCCGAACTCGAGGCCGGTCTTCTTGAGTATCAGGTCGCGGGCTTTGCGGGCAGCCTCCCGGGCCTTGGCGGCCAGCAGACACTTGTCTATGATCAATTTTCCCTCGTCGGGATGTTTCTCCAGATACTCGTTGAGCTGGTCGCTGGCAACCGACTCGACCTGTCCCTTGACCTCGGGATTTCCCAGCTTGGCCTTGGTCTGGCCCTCAAACTGGGGCGACGAGACTTTAACGCTGACGACCGCCGTCAGGCCATCGCGGATGTCCTCGCCCGACAGGTTGGGATCATTATCTTTAAGGAATTTATTCTTTCTGGCGTAGTCGTTGAGCACACGGGTCAGGGCTGCGCGGAAGCCCGTCATATGGGTGCCGCCTTCCTTGGTATTAACGCAGTTAGCGAAAGCGGTTACGTTCTCGGAGTAGCCGTCGTTGTACTGGATGGCGATCTCAACGGCGGTGCTGTTGATCCGGCCGGAGATGTATATCGACTTGTCCAGCACCTGGCGGTTCTTGTTTATACGCCTTACCAGGCTGGCGATGCCGCCCTCGAAGAAATAGGTCATGTCGCGGTCCGTTCGCTCATCCCTCAGGCTGATCTCGGTGCCCTTATTGAGGAACGCGAGCTCGCGCAGTCGCTCAGCCAGCTGATTGAAATCATAGCTGATCTCTCCGAAAATCTCGGGATCGGCCATGAACGAAATGGTGGTGCCGGTCTGATCGGTCCTGCCGACGGACTTCACGTCTGCCTGCCGGATGCCGAGCTTGTATTCCTGGCGCCAGACCTTGCCGTTTCTGCTTACCTCGGCCCTCAGCCAGCTGGAAAGCGCGCTGACCACCGAGGCGCCGACGCCGTGCAGGCCGGATGAGACGCTGTAGGCGCCATCTCCGAACTTGCCGCCGGCGTGCAGGGTCGTCATCACCACTTCCAGAGCGGAGACACCCTTCTCGGGATGTATGTCGACCGGAATGCCTCTGCCGTTATCTATGACCGTTATGGAGTTGTCAGCATTTATTATTATCTTGATCTTATCGCAGAAGCCGGCCATCGCCTCGTCGATGCTGTTATATACGATCTCGTAGACCAGGTGATGGAGCCCGTCCTTGCCGGTATCGCCGATGTACATACCCGGGCGCATGCGCACCGCTTCCAGACCATCCAGGACACGGATATTTTCAGCAGTATATTCGCCGTTGTTTGATCCGTTGATTTGTTCAGGGGTCATGGTTTATCTCTCACACTGAATATCGCCCGTCCAAAATCCCCCGGCAAGCGAGGCATTAAGATAAGCATCACAATATATTGTGTTTGCTCAAGCTAGGCACACAAGGAGTTGCAATTTCAGAGAATAGTATAGCATATCCTGATTTGAAATGCATCAGGCTGCGATAGCTTATCCGGCATCGCGGATACCCTGGCGGGCGAGCTCATCCGCCCGCTCGTTCAGTTTGTTTCCGGAATGTCCCGCCACCTTAATGAATTTAACCTTATATAAAGAGGTCAGGGAAAGGAGCCGTTTCCACAGGTCGCGGTTCTCCACAGGTTTCCTGGCGGCGTTGTGCCAGCCGTTCTTTTGCCAGGTCGCGTACCATTTTCTTTGCATGCAATTGGCCAGGTAGGCGCTGTCCGTGTAGACCTCCACCGTATACTTCTTCGACTTGATCTGTTCCAACGCCTTGATGCAGGCGGTCAGCTCCATGCGCTGGTTGGTGGTGTTCTTCTCTCCGCCGTATATCTCTTTTGTTCGGCTGTCCTGCTGCAGCACGGCGCCCCACCCGCCTACATTGCAGCGGTACTGGTTGCCCGAGCAGGCGCCGTCGCAATGGATGAGGATCTTGTCTATAGCAGACATGCAACAATTATACGTTATTTTGAACCTGTACGGGCGGCCGGCATTGCCTTGCCGACCCAATATAATCGATGTTAGAATTCACGTAATTTCATTTCCATCGCATAGATCATGATCTTAATAGGCGAAAACATCCATATCATAGCCAAGGTAATCAGCGAGGCTGTCAGGAACAGGGATATTGTGCCCATACAGGAGCTGGCCAGGGCGCAGGCGCGGGCCGGCGCCGACTATCTCGACCTGAACCTGGGCCCGGCGCGTAAAGATCCCGAAGAGGTGGCCTCGTGGCTGGTAAATGCCGTACAGGCGGTAAGCGACCTGCCTATATCCCTGGATACGATGAATCCCCTGGCCATGGAGGCGGGATTGAAGCTGTGCCGGAGGCGCGCCCTGCTGAACTCGGCGTCGGGCAAAACTGAAAGCAGGGAAAGGATGATGCCGCAGGCGGTAAAATACCACACCCAGGTGGTTATCTCGGTTATCACTGACCAGGGCTGCCCGCCCGATGTCGATTCCAGGGTCGAGAGCATCATGGAGACGGTGGCCTATGCTAACGGCCTGGGCATCGATAACGAGGATATCTGGGTGGACCCGATAGTACTGCCCGTCAGCGCCGACCAGAAACAAGTGCGCGAGGCGCTGGAATTCATCCGCATCTTGCCCGACCTGCTGCCGGGCGTGAAATCGGTGGTCGGCCTTTCAAATGTATCCAACGGCACACCCGCTCCTCTGCGCGGCATACTTAACCGCACTTATATGGTTATGCTGGAAAGAAACGGACTTTACTCCGCTATTGCAGACGTCCTCGATCAGGAATTGATTGACCTCAACCGGGGCTCGCTGAACGATATAAGGGTGCTTATCCACAGGGTAATGGATGGAGAACCGGTCGACGCCGATGTGCTGCCCGAGAGTGAAAAGAATTATGTGAAAACAGCCAGGGTATTGATGGGGGATGCGCTTTATTCGCACGCCTGGCTGGAGAGTTAGTCGAGGAAATCCTTATGGAATATAAAGCGCCTCTGGAAAAGTATACGGGCAGGGTCAAAGAGATCACCCTTGGCAGTGGCGGGAAAAGCGTAAAGATCGGGGGCAGCAATATACTGCCCCTGCACCATTTCGAAGGCAGCGCCGCCAACAGGCCGGTGGTGGCGCTCGAGGTGGACGATAATGGGGCCGCCGGTTGGGCCGGGGCCGCCGTGGAACCTTTCAGGCATGTGGTCGATGACCCGGTCAAGTGGGGCGCTCTCTGTTTGAAGCTGGGCGCGGACCTGGTTTGCCTGCACCTGGAGGGCACCGATCCCAACGGCGCGAACAAAGCACCGGCGGAGGCGGCTGCGCTGGTCAAACGGATGTCCCGGGAACTGGATGCGCCTTTGATAGTATACGGCTGCGGGGATGATAAGAAGGATGTCGAGGTGCTGACGGCCGTTGCGGAGGCCTGCAAAGAAAATAATCTGCTGTTGGGCCCGGCCGTCAAGGAGAATTACGAGGCTATACTGAAGGCGGTGGCCGACAACGGGCACTGCATCATTGCCCAGACCCCCATAGATATCAATCTTGAGAAGGAACTCAATGTGAAATTGCTCAAGCAGCTCCCTCCGGAACGAATAGTCATCGACCCGCTCAGCTCGGCGCTGGGTTACGGGATGGAGTACAGCTTCACCATCATGGAGCGAACCAGGCAGGTAGGTGTTGTATATGGTGACGTGGCCATGCAGATGCCTGTTATTGCCGACCTGGGCCGCGAGTGCTGGAAGACCAACCAGGCCCGCTCAAATGGCGAGCAGGGCTTGCTCTGGGAGAGCATTACCGCCCTGAGCCTGCTTATGGCCGGCGCGGATATACTGGTGCTCAGGCATCCGGAAAACTGCCGGTTACTTAAGGAAGCGATCGAGGGCAAGATATAGGAGGCTCGCGTGGTGAGAAACGAGAGGCAGAAACGGGAGGCGGATGAGTTCATCAGGGCCGAGGACGGCTGGGAGCCAGTCGGGCATACGCCTCTGCCCGGGATCGCGGAGCTGAGAAACTGGGACCACAGGCTTTTCAGGACATGGAAGCCCTTTCACGTGCCGGTAGCCGACAAATGCGGCCTCTGCACCTACGGGGAATGCGACCTCACTGAGGGCAGAAAAGGCGCCTGCGGCGCTGACACTGCGGCTATGCGGGCCTGCCTCACCCTGGGCGCCTGCTGCGAAGGCCTGGCCCAGTCCCTGGCGCAGGCGCGCCGGACCATTGATTATCTGGTGGACCGCAAGGGCAGGGATATGCCGCTCGACCTTGGCGAAAGGGTCGGCATCGAAGCGCCCCACATGCGCACGGTATTGGGCTTCAAACCAACTCTGTTAGGCGACCTGGAAAGCATTTTATGTTATGTCGAGGAACAGCTTGCCCTGCTGCTGGCTTCTTCCGCTCCCGGATTGGAAACGGCGTCAATAGACCTGGAGTCCAGGTCCATGCACGCCTCGATGCTGGCCCAGGTTGCTATGGAGGCGACAGAGCTGGCCGCTATTTCGGGATTCGGCTTTCCCTGCTCCACCGGCGACACCGCCCTGGTAAAGGTAGGTTGGGCGGAGGTGGATTTAAACGGACCTGTCATATTGATTACGGGTAACGATACGCTGGCAGCCGTCTGCCTGGCCGACTACCTCAGGGACAGCGGGATGGAGGGGAAAGTGGCGGTACTGGGCATCGGAGCGGTGGCCCATGACCTGGTGCGCTATTACCCCGCCGCCGGGATAGCCGGGACTCAGGCTATGCTGCCGGCCATTTTAAGGGCGGGGCTGGTGGATGTGGTAATGTGCGGCGGCAACAACCTGCTTTCCGACGTAGCAGATCTGGCCATAGCCGGGGGCGCCGCCTTCATTGCCACCGATGAGCTGGCCTCTTACGGACTGGACGACCAATCAGCCAGAGATACCGAGCAGGTCCTGGTGGAGCTGCAGCGGGGACGGGGCATTCTGCTGCCCGACCCCGTGAAGGCCGCCGCAGTGGCTGTGGAGGCGGCCCTGAAGCTTTCGGCCGGCCGCAAGAAGGCCCTGCCGGCGGGAGATGATTTTTACCGGGGAAAGGGCAGGATGAGGGTAGGCCGCGGGCCGGTCATGGATACCGAGATAAGGAAGGTGGGGGCGCCGCTGGTGCTGGGGACTATACCGGGTGTCATCGCCATCGTTGGGGGATCGAACTATCCCGGTTCGCCCGATGATATAGCGGATGTGGCCGAGGAATTCGCAAAGCGCAAGTACGTGGTCGCGCTGGCCGGGGATTCCGCTATTGCTGCGGCCCTTAAAACAGACGCCGAGGGGAAGTCCATCTATGAAAGGTATCCCGCCGATTTCGATGCCGGAGGTGTGATCAATATAGGCTCCGGCGTCTCGGCGTCGCATATCAGCGGCGCGGCCATAAAAATAGCCAACATCTTTGCCGCCCTGCCGTTGAGAGCCAACTACGAGGTTGTGGCTGATTACATACTCAACCGGGTGGGGGCCTGCGCGCTGGCCTGGGGCGCCAACGGCGCCGATGAGCTGGCCCTGGCCACCGGTTGTAACCGCCTGGGCATACCCGTCGTGGTCGGCCCACGCTGCATCCGGTATGGCCGGCTCTATTTGAGCAGGGAAGGTGAGACAGACTGGAGCGTGATGGACGGCCGCGAAAAGAAGCTCGTGGATACAGGGGAGCCTTCACCCCAGCATCTGATCAACCTTTTGCCCGACAGGGGTTCGGCTGTCGTGGCGCTGGCCAAGCTGTGCATGCGCAGGAACGATACACCCCAGGGCAGGGCTACCAAGCTTACACACTATATCGGCCTGCACAAGCAGTATTTCGGAAAGCTGCCGGACGATGTCCACCTGTTTGTCAGGAAGAGCTCTGATATACCCATTTTCTTCAAAAAGGAATTGCAGGCCTATTTGAACGGGGTCGGCTGGAGCGAGAAACCCGTGCTGTCTCTGCCCACCCTGGTCGGCACCTATCCCTCTCAGGTCACGCTGGAAGAAGTCGTACATTAACACCGGCCGGGTATATTAGGATAAGCCGGGTGTGTGCGGCTATAATATTAAACCAAACGGCGGCGATGATTAATAAGCGAAGGCGGAGATTCTATGGCTGACGGAACATTCCCGGTCGATATCGGTCCCCAGTATGAGGGAGAGGTTATCCGCAAGGCGGATATACGCGTGGAGCTGGGTGGGCCCAATGTAAAAAACAAGTTCGAGCTGGTCTCCATCAGGAAACCCGAAGAGATAACACATGAGAAGGTGGAGGTAATCGGCCCGGACCTCCCCGATATGGAAGAGGGCAGCAGCCAGCCGGTGGCCGTGCTGGTGGACGTCGCCGGCGCCCGCCTGGAAAAGGACATAGAGGCTGTCCTGGAACGGCGGCTGCACCTTTACCTGAACTACATCGAAGGCTTTTATCATATGAACCAGCGCCAGGACGTCTGGATGCGGCTCAATAAGGCCTCCTATAACAAAGGGCTGAAGTCGCTCAGGATACTGGGAGAGATACTGATATTCCTTTATACATCGGAGATAGAGATCATCGAGAAGATACAGGTCACCTTTGTCACCGATCCCAAGAAGGTTGAGGCGCTTCTACCCGGGGCCGTAAGCGTTTACCGTGCGCGCGATGAGAAAATCAGGGGCCTGCGCGAGGCCGATGTGCAGGAATTCTACAGCTGCGCCCTCTGCCAGAGCTTCGCCCCCACCCATATCTGCTGCATAACGCCGGAGCGCATCGCCAACTGCGGCGCCATCAACTGGTTCGACGGCAAGGCAGCCTACCAGATGGACCCGGAGGGGCCGATACAGGCCGTGGTCAAGGGTGACATCATCGATGCGGTGCGGGGCGAATACAGCGGCGCCGATAAGCTGGCGCTGGAGAAGTCCATGGGCGCCTACGACAGGGTCTTTTTACACAGCGCCTTCGGCTATCCGCATACTTCATGCGGGTGTTTCCAGGCGATCTGCTTTTACATACCTGAGGTTGATGCCTTCGGTATCGTTAACCGCGATTTCGAGGGGGATACCGTGTCGGGCGCATCATTCACCACCATGGCCGGAGACACCAGCGGAGGAAGGCAGGTAGAGGGCTTTCTGGGCATTGCCCTGGAGTACCTGCGCTCCCCCAGCTTTCTCAAGGCTGATGGCGGATGGTACCGCATCGTCTGGATGCCGCGCGTCATACAGGAGATGTACCGGGACGCCTGCCCCATGGACCTTCAGGGCAAAATAGCTACGGAGAACGATGTTGCCGGCGTTGAAGAGCTGGCGGCCTTCCTCGACCGCGCAGGGCATCCCTGGGTCAGGGGCGAGGTTAAACTACCTGATTAAAGGAGAATACTTTGGCGATCAAAGGTACGGATATAGTCAAGCGCCTGCCTGAGGGCGGCAAGAAGAACTGCAAGGAATGCGGCCTGCCCACATGCTTCGCTTTCGCCATGAAGCTGGCTTCCGGCGGCATTGCCATCGATAAGTGCTCCTATCTTGCCGCGGAGGTCAGGAGCGAGCTAGAGGACGCGCTGGCGCCGCCCATCCGGCCGGTTACCATAGGCACCGGAGCCGGCGCCCTGGTAATCGGCGATGAGACCGTCCTCTATCGTCATGAGAAGACCTTCGTTCATCAGCCGGGCATCGCCGTGCTGGTCTCGGATGACCTTCCCGACAAAGTTGTTGACGAGAAGATCAAAAAGCTGAAAGACCTTCAGTACAGCTGGGTGGGCAAAACTCTCAGGGCGGACCTGCTGGCGCTGCAGTGCAAATCGGGCGACCGCAACAGGTTCGCCGGCCTGGTAAAGAAGGCTCTTTCCGCAGTGGACTGCCCGCTGATATTGATCAACGAAGACAGCGATGCCCTGCTGGCCGCGCATGAAATGTGTGCGGACAGGCGGCCGCTGCTCTATCCGGTTACTGTGCACAACCTGGACAAAATAATCAACGCAGTTAAAGCAAGGCCCGCGCCCATAGCCGTCAGGGCTGCCGGCGTTGAATCGCTGGTGCCGATCGCCACGCGCCTGCGGGATGCAGGCATAGAGGACGTCGTGCTGGACCCCGGCTCGAAGGACATGCAGTCCGCCTTACGAGATCAGACTCTTATCCGCAGGGCGGCGCTCAAGCAGGGCTTCCGGCTGCTGGGATATCCAACGGTTGCCTTTCCCTGCTTCATGACTGCGGATAAAAGTCGTGAAATGATGCTGGCGGCCATGTACATACCCAAGTACGCGGGAATCATCGTTCTCTCGGATATCGACGAGCATACACTGCTGCCCCTGCTGGTGCAGAGGCTGAACATATATACCGATCCCCGCATGCCCATGTCCATGGAGGAAAAAGTTTATCCCATTAACGATCCTGACTCTGCCTCGCCCGTGTTGGTAACGACCAACTGGGCGCTGACGTACTTCATAGTGGCATCGGAGATCGAGGCCAGCAAGGTGCCTTCCTGGCTGTGCGTCAAGGAGACGGGTGGGCTGGGTGTGCTCACGGCCTGGGCTGCCGGCAAGTTCGGCGGCGACAGCATAGCCCCATTCATCAGGAAATGCGGCGTGGAAGGGATGGTCAAACACCGCCGCCTGGTTATTCCCGGCAAAGTGGCCCGCATCCGCAACGAGCTCACCGAGGCCCTGCCCGACTGGGAGATAATCGTAGGGCCGGGCGATGCCAATGAAATACCCGCATATCTGCCCGGACTGGTCAAAAGCTGGAAAGGGTGATGGGTTACCATTCGCGCCGCCAACCGCGCCACCTCATAGATATCCTCCAGCAGATACAGTCCAGGGAAGGGTATCTCTCCAGTCAAGCCATGCTCGAGGCCGCGAAATCGCTCAATATATCTTCGGCTACCGTGTGGGGGGTGGCCACCTTCTATAACCAGTTCCGCTTCACACCACCGGCCAGGAAGCCGGTCAGGGTGTGCATGGGAACGGCCTGCCACCTGGCGGGCGGACAGCTCGTGCTGGAGGCCATGGCGCGCGAGCTGAAGATCGAAGTGGGAGAAACCAGCGAGGGCCGCGAATTCAGCCTGGAAAGGGTTGCCTGTATCGGCTGCTGCGCGCTGGCGCCGGTCGTGACAATTGAGAACAAGGTTTACCCGAGAATGACACCGCCCGGAGTGGAGCAGGCCCTGGTGGAGATCAAGGCGGAGCCGGAAGCGGAAGGGTAATACGGATCACCGATGAAACGCAGCATCCGCACTCTCTCTCAAAATAAGACAGGTCCGCCGTATTCAGATAAAATCACGCACATTCTGGTGGGGACGGCTACCTGCGGCCGCGCCGCCGGCTCAATGGCCGTCCTGGAGGCTATCCGGCGCGAAATAGAGGGGTTGGGTGACAGGGTGCGGTTATGGGAAGTCGGCTGTATGGGGCTGTGTTCCCAGGAGCCACTCGTGGTAATTATCAAACCGGGTGATTTCTCCGTCTGCTATCATCACGCCACTCCCGCCATCGTGCCCCGGCTTGTCGAGGGATACGTCCGGGGCGACGACCCCTGCCTTGAACTGGCGCTGGGGACGGTGGCCGGGGGCAACGGTGAAGCGGTTTACATACCGGAGCTCGACATTTTTAAATATCAGTCGCGTGTGCTGCTGCGCAGCTGCGGCTACATATCCCCTCTTGAGATTGAACACTATCTCGCGTCGGGAGGGTACCGGGGCCTGGCCAATGCGCTGGAGATGCAGCCCGGGCAGGTAATAAAGGAGATTGAGAAATCCGGGCTGCGCGGCCTGGGCGGGGCAGGTTATCCCACGGCGGCCAAGTGGTCAGCCTGCGCCCGGGCGGAGGGCAACACTAAATACGTGATCTGCAACGCTGACGAGGGCGACCCCGGAGCCTTCATGGACCGTGTCCTGCTGGAGAGCGATCCGCACGCGGTGCTGGAGGGGATGATTATTGCCAGCCGCGCGGTGGGTGCAAAGAAAGGGTATATCTATATCAGAGAGGAGTATCCGCTGGCCATAGAGAGGATCAGGATCGCACTCAAACAGGCGCGGGCCGCAGGCCTGCTGGGCAGGCGCATACTGGATTCGGAGTTCAGCTTTACGATCGAGATGGTCAGGGGCGCGGGGGCGTTTGTCTCCGGGGAGGAGACGGCTATGATAGCAGCCATGCAGGGAGGACGTTCCTGGCCCGAGCACCGCCCACCCTATCCGGCGCAGGCCGGACTGTACGGCAGGCCGACGCTGGTGAACAATGTTAAGACACTGGCCAATGTTTCCGCCATTCTGCAAAAGGGATGGCGCCGGTTCCGGGATACGGGCACGGCCGGCAGCCCCGGCACGGCGCTCTTTGCGCTGGCCGGCAAACTCGAGAACACGGGCCTGGCCGAGGTGCCCATGGGGACCTCGCTGCGCACGCTGGTTTACGATATAGGAGGCGGCATTAAACGCGGCAGGCAATTCAAGGCCGTGCAGATCGGGGGACCGTCGGGGGGCTGCCTGCCGGAAAGTCTGCTGGACACGCAGATAGATTTCGATTCCCTGAGGGAAGCCGGCGCTATCATGGGCTCGGGCGGAGTGATCGTCATGGATGAGGACAACTGCATGGTGGATACGGCTAAATATTTTGTGGATTTCAGCCGTCAGGAGTCCTGCGGGAAGTGCACGTTCTGCCGCATCGGCACTTATCATATGCACTCGGTGCTGGAAGATGTCACGCGGGGCAAGGGGTCGGCTGAATCGATCGGGGCGCTGGTCGAGCTGGCCGCAGACCTGAAGGAAGGCGCACTGTGCGGGCTGGGCAGGATGTCGCCCAACCCCGTGCTGACCACGATACGGTACTTCCGGGCGGAATATGAGGCCCATGTCCTTGAAAAGCGCTGCCCGGCCCGCGTCTGCAAGGAGCTCACGGCTTATTACATCCTGCCCGAGAAGTGTTACAGGGGCTGCGATCACTGCGTGCTGGCCTGTCCGGCCGAGGCCGTCTTCAGCGATGAGAAAGGCCTTAAAGTCGTTGACCAGCTCAAGTGCACCAAGTGCGGCAGTTGTGAGCTGGTCTGTCCCGCGGAGTATAATGCGGTGATAAGGCTTTCGCCGATCAGCCTCGTGCCTGCCGACCGGCGTACCAGGCCGGATACAAAGGAGATCTGAAGCATGACCGTAACGATCGCTGTCGCCGGAAAGGGCGGCGTGGGCAAGACCGCCATCTCGGCCATACTGGTCGATTTCCTTTCCAGCAAGGGTGCGGTGCTGGCGGTTGACGCTGATCCCAGCACTAACCTCAACGACGCCCTGGGCGTGGATGTGAGCGGGACGGTGGGCAGGACGCGCGAGAAGATGACCGACGAGGTCAAGGCCGGCCGCCTGACCATGGCCGTATCTAAACAGGAGATTCTGGACGCCCGCATACACGAGTCCCTGGTTGAGACGGACCGGTTCGACCTGCTGGCCATGGGGCGCCCGGAGGGGCCGGGCTGCTACTGCGCAGCCAACCACATGATACGCTTCTCCATCGACAAGCTGGCTAAAAGTTACGACTACGTGGTCATGGACTGCGAGGCGGGACTCGAGCATATCAGCCGGCAGACGACCCAGGATATAGATTTTCTGCTGGCGGTGACCGATCCGACCATGCGCGGACTCAACACCTGCATACGGCTGCAGGAGCTGAGCAAAGAGATACGCACCAATATCAAGGGTGGCGTCCTGTTGGTTGTCAACCGCCTGCGCAACGGGCTGCCGGAGGAATTCAAACAGGCCGTGGACAAATCGGGGCTGATGCTCTTTGCCACCATTCCGGAGGACCCCAATATCTCCGACCTGGATGTGAAAGGCAAGCCGCTTACGGCGCTGCCGCTGGATTCAGGTTTTCGCCGGGCAGTGCAGGAAATACTCTTCCGGCTGAAGGTTCGTTAGAGCTTCGCATCAGGCTTATTGCAGATGAGTCGTCCTTCTGTGATACTGTATTAAATCTGAAACAGCATATAAAGGGCATGGAAGATAAGAACGGCCGGCTGCTCGGCCTGGCGGACATTGAGGGCAAGACCAGCCCCCACCAGCTGCAGGTGAAAGGAGCTCTGAAGCTGCGGGCTGCGCCCCTTGAATACGTCAAGGACGTTGAGGCGCTGGCAGCTTATCTGGGAGGGCATGTTGTGAAGCCCGGTATTGGCGAGGATTGGGCGGTGTGCAAAGAGGTATTCCCGGGTGTAAAAATTCATTTAGTATTTAACAGATCGGATGACGAATTCCCCGCCAGGCTGAGAGCGCTTTACAGCGGTGATAAGATTAGGATGGTCAGGGGTGATGAGCTCGCCACCATCACTGTATCCCTGGCCAACCAGCTATTGCGCTATGTCAGAGAAGCCAACCCGGGTGTGAAGCTGCCCGACATATGCTACAGGGTATAGGCTCACCGGTTATTAAGCATGGACGATGAATTAAAAGCCTTTATCGATACGAAATTTCAGCTGCCGCCCATCGAAGGGGAAGATAAGACCTGCTCGCTGGAGGCGGCTGTCAGAGATCATGTCAGTCCCGGCATGTCCATACATTTCGCAGGCAGGAGCGGTGCTCTTTTTTATCAGCTGGTGCGTGAGTTCTGGGGCAAAAAGGGAGATTTCACCATTATCAGCCCCTACGTATCAGCCCTGCTGCTGGCGCTTATCCGCGGGGGACTGATGAAGAAGGCCGTCACCAGCTTTGCCGGGAACACCTACCCCACTCCCGGGCCCAATCCGCTGGTTCAGAAAGCCTACATATCGGGCGCGGTGGAGTTTGAGAACTGGACCATGCTGACTATCACGCAGCGCCTGCTGGCGGGCGCCATGGGCTGGGAATTTATACCCACACGCTCCCTCATCGGCAGCACCATGGCGGAGGAGAACAAGAACGATTTCAGCGTCATCGATTCCCCCTTCGGCGGCGGCCAGACCGGCCTGCTCAGGGCGCTGAGGCCGGATGTCACGTTTGTGCACGGCCTGGCTGCGGACCGCTCAGGGAACACCATATTGCCCTACCCGCTGGGAATAGACGCCTTCGGCGCCTGGGCAGCCAGGCACGCTGTGATCGTCAGCGCGGAACATATTGTCCCTACCGATTATATTCGCAGCCATGCTCACCTCGTCCGCATACCGGCCTATATGGTGAAAGCCGTTTGCGAGGTGCCTTACGGGGCCCATCCCGGAGGCCTGCCCAACTGCGGTATACCGCAATACGAAGGCTATTTCGATGACTACGAATTCGCCACCATTATCCGGGATGCCTCCATGGATGAAACGCGCTTCATGGGATTTATCCGGGAGTGGATACTCAACTGTAAGGACCACAAGCAATATCTTGACAAGATCGGCAAAGATAGGCTGCGTTACCTCAAGGACAAGGCCAAGCCTCACTCGTGGGTCGTGGAGACCCTGGCGGCCGTGCCCGGCATAGAGTTCCAGAAGGAATCAAACCAGCTTGAAAGGATGGTCATAGCGGGCAGCAGGCATATAGCCAGACTCTGTCAGACAAAGGGCTACAGGACCTTGCTGGCCGGAGTGGGGCTTGCGCAGCTCGCCGCCTGGATGGCGGTCTACCGGCTGAAAGGCATGAAGTACGATGCAGAGCTGGTGGCGGAGAATGGCATGTACGGCTATATGCCGGTGCCCTCGGACCCCACGGGCTTCAGCATGCACAACCTGTATTCCTGTAAGATGCTCTCCAATATTGAGACAGCCCTGGGCGTCCTGGCCGGAGGCGCGGGCAACAACTGCCTGGGGGTCCTCGGCGCGGCCCAGATCGACCGGCACGGCAACGGCAACTCCACCAAGATACCCCACGTTTATTACATCGTCGGGTCGGGCGGCGCCAACGACGTGGTCAGCTCCTGCCGCGAAACCATAGCATTTGCCCCCGCCGGCAGGGAGAGGCTGATCAAGGATGTTTCATATATAACCTATCCGGGTAAAAATGTCAGGACGCTGGTCACGGATGTGGGCATCTTCGAGAAGCCCGAAGGCAAGGATACGCTGGTGCTGACCTCTTATATACCCTACGGGACGGCCATCAGGGAGGACGAGGCTATCAGGGGCATAAAACGCATGGTGGGCTGGGAGCTGGAGGTGGCGCCGCGTCTGGAGAAGATCGAACTTCCATCGTATGAGGAAAAGATGATGGTCAGACTATTCGATCCCCACGGTTTCTACACAAAGGTCTGAAGAGATCTGCCGCAAGGCCTACTGGGTCCTTCCGAACTCCCTTTTGAGCTGTTGCGAGCTGAGGTGCAGCATGGTGGGCCTTCCATGGGGACAGGTCCGCGGCCGGGAAGTTGAGGAAAGCTGTTTGATCAGCTCGGCCTGTTCTCCCGTCTCCAGCTTCTGGCCTGCCTTGATGGCGCCGTGGCAGGCGACCAGGCGGGCGGCCTTCATGCCGCGCGTATCCGCGTCCTTCTCAGGTCCCAGCTCGTCCAGGATCTCCATGACAGCATCTGTAATTGGCGCGCCGCTTAATACGGACGGCACCGCGCGAACCAGGCAGGAGTTGCCGCCGAACGGCTCGATGGTGAATCCGAGCGCGCTCAGCAGGGCAGAGCAGCCTTCCAGCGCCTGCATATGCATGGCCGAAAGCTCCACTGTCAGGGGCTCCAGCATACCCTGGACATCGGGCCGGCCTTCCTTCCTCTGGGCGATTATCTTCTCAAATAGAATGCGTTCGTGCGCCGCATGCTGGTCAATCAGGTAAAGGCCCTCCTCTCCCTCCGCCAGTATGTAGCTGGCGGAAAGCTGCCCCAATGTCCTCAGGGCGGGCATTTCCGTTGCGTGCGGCTCCCACAGGGGCCGCGAGGATGCATCATCGAGCTCCGGACGCGCCGACGGCAGGGGTGACTTTGCCAGCGTATCCCTCAGCGTTTTCACAATGGCTGTGAAGACGTTGCTGTTATTGCGGAACTTGACCTCCAGCTTGGTCGGGTGGACGTTGACATCCACCTCCTCCGGTGGGATGGCTATATTGATTACCGCCAGGGGGTGCCTGCCGGTCATCAGCAGTTCTTCGTAGGCGGTCTCAACCGCCTTGGCCAGCAGGGAGTTGCGCACATAGCGGCGGTTGACGAAGAAGCTGAGATAGCTGCGGCTGGAGCGCTGAACGGAAGGAGGGCTGGCAAGGCCCTGTATATAAAGAAAGCCGTCCGTGCCCTCGACGTCCAGCATTTTTTTCGCGATGTCCAGGCCGTAGATCACGGACACTGCCGATCTGAGCTCGGTGTCCCCGCTGGAGCGCAGCGTGGTGCGGCCGTCGGTGATGAGCTCGAACCGGACCTCGGGATAGGCCAGGGCGAACTGGCTCACCAGCGTGGTTATATGGCCCGACTCGGTAGTAGCGGACTTGAGGAATTTGAGCCTGGCCGGGAAGTTTTGGAAAAGGCGCCGTACGATCACCGTTGTGCCCCGGGGGCGGCTCTTTTTTTCCCTGGCCACGACTGTGCCGTTATCCAGGCGCAGGTAGCTGGCGGCGCTACCGTCAGCATCTCGCGTTAGTATTTCAACCTCGGCCACGGAGGCGATGCTGGGCAGGGCTTCTCCCCTGAAACCGAGTGTATTTATATGCTCCAGGTCTTGCAGCCCGGTGATCTTGCTGGTGGCATGCCGCTTGATCGCTATCTCGGCCTCGACTGCCGAGAGCCCGCACCCGTTATCGGAGACGCGCAGGTAGCTGACTCCGCCGTTGTTGGCCTCGATGATAATCTCTGTAGCGCCCGCGTCCAGGGAGTTCTCGATAAGCTCCTTGGCCACAGAGGCGGGGCGCTCAATGACCTCACCGGCTGCGATCTTGGAAGTAACCTCGGGAGGTAGTACCTTGATGGGCATGAGTTAATTTTACAACACTTTCCCGCCAACCACCGTCCGCATCACTTCTATGTCCTTTATCCTGTCCGGCTTTACCTTAAAGGGGTCTTCGCCCAGAAGAACCAGGTCCGCCCGCTTGCCCGGCGTGATGCTGCCCTTGATATCTTCTTCGAACTGCAGATAAGCGGCGTCCAGCGTATACATGCGCAGCGCTTGCTCGATCGATATGCACTGGTGCGGCTCGAAGCCTTCCCGCGTGACGCAGCACTGGATGGCGTGAAGCACGTCCTGCGATTCAATGGGCGCGTCGGAGGCGCCGCCCACTCTGATGCCGGCCTCCAGGAAGGACCTCAGGGGGTAGACGCTTCTGCAGCGCTCCGTCCCCAGTCTCGGGGGCAGCCAACCTTTCTCGGAATGTATGAACATGGGCTGCGTGGAAACTAAAACACCCAGCCCGGCCATCTCACGCATCACTTCGGCATCCATGATGGACGCGTGCTCAATGCGGTGGCGGCACCCGCTGCGCGGGGACTGCCTGAACAGCCGTGTGTAAAGCTCCACGCACAGCCTGTTGGCGGCATCACCGATGGCGTGAATACACACCTGCCAGCCCGCGTTGTGAGCCGCGGCCATCAACTCGTACAGCTCCTCCGGCGGATGCATCAGCAGGCCGCGCTTTTGCGGATTGTCTGAGAACGGCTCCTGCATGTAGGCGGTCGAGGACCCGAATGTGCCGTCCGCGAAGAGCTTGACGCCCCCCAGGTGGTTCGAGCCGCTGTTAAGGGAGCTGTTCCTCAGCCCTTCCAGGCCTGAAATATCGGGTGTTATCAACAGCGAGTACAGGCTGAGAGGGCACAGCTCGCTGAAGAGCTGCATGGCCGGGACATCGAAGGCGCCGGCCGATCCGGCCGGACCTTCGGCGCTTGTCTGCAGCACTATGCCGACGGAGGTTATGCCCAGGGAGACCAGCCGATTGAACGTGCTGCGCGCGCTTTCCATCAGCACATTCATCTCGGGCATGGGCATACTGTTCATAACCAGTTGCAGTGCGGTCTCACGGAAGACACCTGAGGGGAACCCGTCCTCCTCCCTCTCTATCGCTCCCGCCTCCGGGTCCGGTGTGGAGGCCGTTATCCCGGCGGCTTCGATAGCGCGGGTGTTGGCGAAGACCGAATGGCCGTCGTGTTTGATCACAGCCAGCGGTCTTTCGGAACTGACGGCATCCAGGTCATGCCTGTCCGGCACCCGTTTCTCGCGCAGGCTCTGCTCGTCGAAGTTGAGGCCGATCAGCCAGGAGTCGTCGTTCTTCCTCAGCAGGGACTCGCGCAGCTTCTGCTGCAGCTCCGACATGGAAGCCACGCCGCCCAGGTCGCAATTCATAGCGAAGAAGATAAGCAGGACCGGGTGCATATGGGTGTCGATAAAGCCGGGCACCAGGGCGCCGCCCCGCATATCCACCGGCTCATATCCTTTTCCCAGCGCTTTTATGCAGGCGTCCTTTGTTCCCACAGCGACTATCTTCCCTTTCCGAAGGGCGGCTGCCCCGGCGACCGGGCAGGCCGGGTCGATTGTGCGGACTGTGCCGTTGAAGTAAAGCTGACCGTTATCCGGCATACGGCAATATCCTCAGTTAACGGGTATCAGAGAGCCCACCGCCATCAGCAGATAGGCGATGAACACCAATATACAGATGAAGACGTTGCCCCATTTGCCCAGACTGAAAGCGGGCATTATATTGGCGTTCTCCTTGCGGCTGATCAAAAGCGCTGGCGGTATGAGCAATGCCATGAGGACCGCCATGGCCCCTCCCGCGTAGCGCATGTAATCCAGGAAACCGGCCAGCCCGAATAGGGCCATGATAATGCTGGGGACGGTGGCCAGCAGCCATGACAGGCGGTAGCCCCATTTAAGCCTCTCAACGATCACCACGGCCAGCGCATAGCCGATGCTCCAGTAGCTGGTCAGCAGCCCCAGGAAAGCGAAGACCGATCCCAGTATCACCGCCCACATTCCCACGGCGTTGCCCCAGCCGATGATGGCCACCTCGGTCACCGGTTTGGAGACCAGGGATGCCATGAAGGAGATGACCAGCGTGAAGACCAGGTTTATCGTGATGCCCAGCACCACGGCGCCCGGGACCAGCTTCCTGTTCCAGGAAAGCCCCTCCGCCGCCTGGGGAACTGAGAAAAGGCAGGTCAGGCAGAACATGATCATACCGTATAGAGCCAGTATTTTCGCTCCGTCTCCGCTCCAGAGGGGTAGTGTATTAAATGGATATGCAAAAGATATGACGGACAGTATAAGCAGCACGACGGCGATGCTGGTAATGGACCATTTCTCGCTGACTCCCACAGCTTTCAGCCCGATGAGTACGATTCCCGCTGCCACAACATAAGTTATGACCTCCCCGGCCCACAGCGGCAGCGCCGGGAAGATGTTGCGCAGGAGCTCGGCGCAGCCGACGATGTACCCGGCCAGCAGCGCGTAGAAGGTGACCAGCACCAGTATGAAGATAATCCAGGTCAGCGCCTTTCCCCACCAGGTCTGCTTGAAAACGTATTTCCCGAAAAGCTCCACCAGCTGCTGGGGCTTGTCTTCGCGCAGCACAACCTCCACCACCATCAGGTGCAGCAACAGGCTGACAGCATAGGCCACCAGCGCGGTAATGATCAACTCCATAATCCCGTTCAGCGAGGCCAGGTAAGGCACAGCCATTACCCCTCCGCCGAACCCCAGCCCGGCCACCACTGCAGCAGCTTCGAATAAGGTTAATCGCCTGTGCTGCTCATTCATTGGTCACCTCCCGATAAGATTAATTTCGGAGTCGCGCTTTCCGGTTTGTAGGTCGCCCTGGAAACAGCCCACATCAGGACCAGGCTTACCGCCAGGCTGATCACGATGGGCTCGAGCCAGGGTATCTCAATAAACTGCTTGATAGCATAGAGGCCCACACAGACTATGGTCGATACGATGCTGCTGACGATAGCGCCCTGGCGGGTGGCCTTTTTCCAGAAGAAGGCCGCCATGGCCGGTATGAATACGGCAGATACATATACGGCGAAGGCCAGCAGCAGTATGTCGAAGATGCCGCGCATAAACATGGCGAAAACGATGCCCAGGGCACCCACGATAACGATCACCAGCTTGGCCCACAGCAGCAGTTTGGTTTCGCTGGTCTGGGGCCGGGCCGCCTTGATCAGGTCGTTGGCTATGGTAGTGCCGGATATAAGCAGCGCCACCGAGGCGGTGCTCATCATCACCGCCATCAGGCCGGCCAGGCAGAGGCCGACCAGGCCCACGGGCAGGTATTTCACGATCATCACGGGTATGACCGCATCTGTGGAGCCGTAATTCTGCACGATATTGGGCAGCAGGAAGATGCCGAGAATGCCCAGCATCACGACCACGATGGACCAGTACACGTAAACGCCGGCCGTGACGAACATGGAATTCTTGATGACCTTTCCGCTGGTCGCGGCGTTGGCCCTCTGCCACAGCCCGGGATCAACCAGGCAGAAGCAGAAATCTATGATCCAGATGGATACCAGGTAGATGGGGGATATGCCCGGGCCTGTGCCCGTTGCGGCGGACTGCCAGGCGTTTGCCAGCATCGAGCCGGAATCGTTGACCAGTATGAAAATCGGCAGGATGATTCCGATGCTGGCCACCATGATGACGGTTTGAATCAGGTCGGTGTAGGCCACTGCGAAGAGGCCGCCCAGCACGGTATATAAGATCATAACCACGCCGGCCAGTATGACCGATGTGGTATAGGTCAGCCCCAGCGATTGGCCCACCGCCGTAAATATAAGGCCGATCCCTATGATCTGGCCGCCGAACAGGGCGATGACCGTGATGAACATGGCAGCGCCGCAGGCCTGGTTGATGCCGTTCCCGTATCTTTTATAGAGCGCCTCTGGGATGGTCCAGATTCCCAGGCGGCGCAGCCTGCCCGAGAGCAGTCCGAAGACGACCAGACCGGCGATATAGCCGAAACCGGCCGTGACGAAGATGGCCCCCAGCTCGTAAGCCTTCCCTGCTTTTCCCATGGTGGAGGCGGCGCCGATGGCGGCCCCCACCAGCGTCCCGATCATCACCAGGAAGCCCAGCGATTTTCCCGCCAGTGAGTAGTCCGTCAGATTTTTGATCTTGCGGGAGGTCCAGATGCCCACGGCCACCATGCCGGCCAGGTAAACCAGGATAATGCCGATATCCACCAGGCTTGCAGAATCCATGATAGCGCTTGCTCCTTTATTTTTTCTTCAGCCGTTATCTTCAGGGTAGAGTGAGCTTCACTGTCGGGCCTGTTGCGTATTTATCCAGTGCGGCCTTATCCAGCGTAACGCCCCAGCCCGGCCCGGCCGGTACCCTGGCGATGCCGCGGCTGTAATCAATGGGCGTTGTGATGAGATCGTCCTCGATCATGACATAACCGAAAAGCTCGACGGCGTGTCCCAGCGAAGGCAGGCGCGCCGCCGCCAGATGAATCAGGGCGGCCGATGATATGCCGGCAGACTGGTTGTGGATTACAATACCCATTTTGTGTTCGGTTGCAAAGTCCATGGCTTGGAGCGCAGAGGTGATGCCGCCCGGCCGCTCCGTATTGACGCCGACCGCACGTATGGCGCCCAGCTCTGTCAGGGTGACTATGTCGCCCAGAGAGAAGCAGCCTTCATGCGACATGAGCGGAGTTTTAACGCGCTTTTGCACATAAGCCATTCCCACGTAATCGGCGGCGGCCACGGGCTGCTCGGCAACATCGATATTAAAAGGTTCAATGGCCTTAATGGCCTTAACGGCTTCCTGCGGCGAGTATGCCTGGTTGTAGTCCACCCGGATGCGCACCTGTTTGCCGAATTCCTTTCTCACGGCCTGCAGAATGGCTACGTCCTTATCTTTCCCGTGCCCCAGCTTCAGGCGCAGCGTCCTGTACCCGTCATCGAAAAACAGCTTTGACAGGAAGACCATACCGTCGGGGTCCATCAGAGGAATCAGCGCCGCCAGCTGTATATCAGATGCTTTCCCTCCCATTATTTCGCAGGCGGGCACGCCCCTGACCATGCCCATCAGGTCGTAGAGCGCCATATCCAGAAGTCCTTTGGCCGCCTCGGAGCGGGCCACGTTGTTATCCATGCGGCGACAGATCTTCTCCGCGTCGAAGGGGCTCTGTCCCAGCACATATTTGGCCAGGGCCTGGCGGATGACCTCGATGATCTGGTTGGGCGAGGTGCCGGTCTCCGGCCACCAGACATAAGACTCTCCCAGGCCGGTATTGCCCGCCTCGTCGGTCATAACGCAGATGGCGCAATCGATGCCGTTCCACTCTTCCTCGGCGGGTATGGCCATGCCCAGGCCGCCCGATTTGCTCATGGCCTCGCGGACTATCGGCTGGAAGGGTATGACGACGGGCGTGAGCTCGATGCGGACAACGCGGGGCGAATTAATATTCATAGCTGTCTATCTTAGTTTGAGAGCAGGCAACGTTACTCAGGGCGTTGCCTGCCCGAGCCGCGACGCCATTTTTTATTCATGGAATCACTATTACATCCTGGCTGGCCACACCGCGGCGACCGGCTATGTCATTGATCGTCATGGTGACGGTGTAGGTGCCGGGTTTCTCGTAAACATGGCCCGTGGCCACCTTACCCGTCACGGGGGTCGTACCGTCGCCGAAATCGAAAGCGAACCCATCGGGCCTTACCACCAGGTCATCGTCCCAATAACCGGGCCAGGCTATGGCTAAACTGCCGGCCTTGATGGTTAAAGGTATTACCTGTACAGAGACGTTATTAATATCCTTGACATCCCTGGCTTTGCTGGGGTTGCCGTCTATAGCCAGGATAAACCCTGCTGGTGAGTCCAGCAGCTTCTTCACGATATCCAGGTTCATAAGGGTACGGCGGTAAACCTGATCAGGGGTAATCTTCTCCATGGTATCCAGCAAGCTGTGGTAATAGATATGCTTTGAAATAATCATCAGGCAGGGCCAGCCGGCATCACCGATCGGTCCGGCTAAGTCGGCAACGAAAGTGCTGACGGGATACATGCCCCAGGGACCTTTGCCGTATTTCTGTATGCCTTCTTCCGCCATCTCAGTGAGTGCCCAGCTTGTAGCAAAAATGCCTGACTTATCGTCTTTATTGGTTGGTGCAATCACCCCTGTGTTCTTGACCTCCTCATATCCCCAGGACCCGGAGCCGTCAATATCCAGGAAACAGGTCACCTTGTTTTTCAGCTCAGGGTGTTTTTCAACAAATGCCGCATGGCCCATGGCGGCGTTCGGTTTAGATGTTTCACCGCCGTATTCGTGGCCGAAAAGCGATACGAAGATTATATTGCGATCCCTCTGAGACTGCGGGATACTCGAAAGGTACTTGGCCATCTCTATCATGCTGGCCTGGGAACCCAGGTTGTCGAGTGCGCCGTTGAACCACGTGTCGTAGTGGCCGCCGATGACAATATATTCATCCACCTTGCCGTTGCCCGGGAGTTCACCCACTACGTTGACAGCCTTGGTCGGGTTCATGCTGTATTTCAGGTTCAGTTTTACCTTAACCGGGCCGGATTTGAGGGCGTTTCTCAGAAAATCTCCATCGCTTTTGCCGATGCTGAAGCCGGGAATTGAGTAAAGCTCGGCGTTCTGTCCTTTCTGGTCCTTGATGCTCCCCCCGTTTCCGGCTGAAATCCCGCTGGGCGAATCTACCAGGGTATCGGCCAGGATAATAGCCTTGGCCCCGATGTCCCTGGCTATCTGTTTGCCCATGGTGTTCTGCCAGGACGGGATAAAGTGCATAATGCGTTTCATGTCCATTAAAACAGCTTTATCCTGGACATTCACCCCGGCCCATTCCCCCGGTGTTCCATAACCCACGTAGACAAGATCGAGTTCCTCGTTGTCAATCCCCTCGCAGTACCAGAGGGGAAAGGCGACAAGCTGCTTTCCAGATGGTTGTCCCGGTGTGAAAGCCGTGACCCCGTAATTTTCCGGCCACCAGCGGAGCGGAAGGAATTCCTCCTGACGGACATTTTGCAGTCCTGCGCTCTTGTAGACAGACGTGATATAGTCGGCCGCCCTGGCGCCGGCATCGTTCAAGCGTATTCCGGAGTCGAGCCCGCCGGCCTTGGTGGAGATATCGTAGAGCGCCTGGTGATGAGAGCGTATAGAATCAGCGCTCACACTGCTGAAATCGGGATATTTGGGGCCGGGTGAGCAAGCCGAAGCCATAAGAAGAACGGTAAGCAGAATTACAAGCGATTTCAACTGAGTTTTCCATACCATTTTCTAACATCCCCCTGCATCTTTTTGTTACATGCCGGCAACCTGCTCCACAGAGTGGTTCAACCAATATAATTGTTTTCTCGGGAAAGTTCAAACCATCGCCGGTCGACGGGATATCAAATATCAGTATCAGGTAATAAACATGTGGGCGAACACGTCGACTATGTGACACTTGCGCGGCAGGCTGCCAATCTATAGAATGAGTGGTAATTTGCGCAAATTTTTACTGCGCATTAAAAGAAATAACAGGAGGCTGATTACGGTATGGCAGAGAAAGTAGTGGAACAGGCTGAAGAGCGAAAACCGGCCGGCATGCTGCCCCCGCATGTAAAAGAGTTTTACAGGAAGGCCGAGGCGGACCTGGAAGGCTTCTGGGAAGAGGCCGCGTTAAGCGCCAGGCATGACCTGCACTGGTTTAAAATGTGGGACAAGGTCTTCGAGCACAATTACCCCACCTTCAAGTGGTATGTTGGCGGCAAGACCAATATCTGCTACAGCGCAGTGGATTTCAAGGTCAAGATGGGCAAAGGCGCCAAGGCTGCCCTCATTTATGAGAACGGCGACACCGGCGAAACAAGGACCGTCACCTATATCCAACTTCTGAACCTGGTGAAGAAATATGCAGCCGCACTGAGGGGCATTGGCGTAAAAAAAGGAGACCGCGTGGCGGTTTATATGCCCATGGGCATAGAGGCGGTGGGTACCATGCTGGCCTGCGCCAGGATAGGCGCGATACACGTGGTCATCTTCGCAGGCTTTTCACCCAGGGCCATAGCCGACAGGGTTGAACTGAGCGGCGCCAAGTATATCGTCTGCAAGGCGCGCGGCACCCGCCGCGGCAAACCGGTCGATCTCAAAGAGATGGTCGACGACGCGATCGCCAGACTTCCCAAGGAATTCGGATTTAAGCATGCAGTGGTCCTGGATGAACCTCACGACAAAAACATTCCCATGACCGCCGGCCGCGATATCTTCTGGAAGGACTTCCTGGCCAAGGCCGCGGGACAGAGCGGAGATTACGTCGAGATGGAAGCCAATGAGACGCTGTTCCTGCTGCCCACTTCGGGCACCACGGCCAAGCCCAAGGTCAGCGTTCAATGCCATGGAGGGTACCAGATCTATGTGTATTCCATGGGCAAATGGATATATGACTTGAAAGCCAGCGACATCTGGTTCTCCACCTCGGATATCGGCTGGATCGTTGGCCACAGCTACAATGTCTACGGACCGTTGCTGCACGGCTGCACCTCGATTTTATATGAGGGCACGCCCGATTATCCCAATACCGAGATGTGGTACGACATCATCGAGCGCAACCGGGTGACAGGCGTATTCACATCTCCCACCGGCATAAGGGCACTGGCCAGGTTCGGTGTGGAGCCGGCCCACAAGCACGATTTGTCCTCGCTGAAGAGGGTGGTCTGCGCCGGTGAGGTGCTCAACCCGGCGGCCTGGAAATGGTTCCAGGAGGATGTCTTCAGGGGCAGCATTCCCGTGATCGACCATATGTGGCAGACAGAGACATCCGGTGCCATTATCGGCAATCCCTACGGCCTGGGCATGGCGCCCATTAAGCCGGGCTCGGCCACATTCCCTACCCCCGGCGTCATCACGGATATCGTCGATGAGAAGGACGGTCACTCCATGGGAGTGGGTGAGAAAGGTATTATGGTAATTAAGAAGCCCTTCCCCGGCCTGACCCCTACCCTGTGGGGCGACCCTGAGAGGTACAAGATAGACTACTGGGAAGCCCGGCCCGGCACCAAGGGAATGTACTATGCCGGCGATGCCGCCTCGAAGGATGAAGACGGCTATATCTGGTTCGCAGGCCGCGCCGACGAGGTCATCAAGATAGCCGCTCACCGCATCGGCACCGTCGAGGTTGAGAACGCGCTTGTTTCGCACCCGGCGGTGGTGGAAGCAGCAGTTACAGGTGTACCTGATGAGCTGCGCGGCGAGATTGCAAGCGCCTTCGTCGTACTGCGGGCCGGTTATGAGCCGAGCGATACGCTCAAGAAGGAACTGATCGACCATGTCAGGAAGGAGATGGGCGCTATCGTGGTAATGAAGGACATCGGCTTCATTAAAATGCTTCCCAAGACGCGCAGCGGCAAGATCATGCGACGCGTAATCAAAGCACTGCTTGTAG
>CAZDXZ010000004.1:24289-45897 GCA_964509615.1 uncultured Dehalococcoidales bacterium | reverse complement strand
ACTATCTTCATAAGGACATATTATAAAGTGTCCGGGATCTATCTGAACTAGCTCATTATATTACACTCGTTTTTTACCCATTACAGGAAAAAAAATCATATATCTAGTAATATGTAAATAATGCAGCAATACCACTGTCCTTACTGCCGCTCTCCAGTATATGCGGGTGAGAAAGCCTGCCGCAGGTGCGGTCAGCTTCTATCATGGTCTCCCACACATACTGCGCACTCTAATGATGTTAAACAGGAGCACGGGGATAGGGAAGAACGCCCCAGGAAATCATGGGTGTGGCCTCTGATCGCCCTGCTTGTAATTATACTTCTGGCCGGTGGTGGTATCTATTACTTCCTGCGAATGGCGGAAAAGCCGCCGGCTGTAGTGGTTACCGGTAACACAACCACATCCGCTAACAAGGAGCTGATTATTCCCGATCACACGGCGCCGGTCATCAGCAATATCAAGATTGAGGATCTTACCTATAATTCGGTTGCCGTTAAATGGACCACCAATGAGCCTTCGACCAGCCAGGTCATCTGGCGGACCGAGGATGGCAAGATAACCGTCACCGACGAGAAGAAGGCCACGGTCACCCAGCATGTTGTCGAGCTCACCGATCTTAAAACGAAACAGAGATACTATTTTAAGGTCAGGTCGGTCGATCCCTCATATAACGAATCTATCTCTGTCGAAGATAATTTCGATATAGGCCTCTCGCATGGTGTTGCCTCCGTTAAAGTGGCCGGGAATAGTATGAAGACGGAAGAGCCTCAGCCATCGGTATTCCGCACTGTTATCAACGGGAAGGTGGTCAACTCGGGAGAGGTGCCTATCCGGACCAAGGACATTGAAGTATGGATCAGGATCAATGTCGCCGGCCAACCGGCGGCCAGCGATGTAAAGGCCGATGTCGATCCAACTCCCGACATCCTATATCCATTGTATGAAGTCGGATTCCAAGCTGTTGTGCCGGACAGAACAAAGCCCGATTATACAGTGACAGCTACGATAATTGCGGAACAGGACTGATGGACGGTTGCACCGTCAGGAGCGGCTGCTGCGCGAGGCGTCCACGATTATAACGACGATCAGAGTACCCACGATCAATATGAATACCGGTATCATTACCACCCGGATATTGGGGTAATTGGCCGTCCAGTAACGGAACCAGACATTGCCGATGATATCGTTTGTGGGTACCAGCCATCCGGTGTGAGAATCGTTGCTGTGGTTGCGGTTATCGCCCAGAACGAAATACTGTCCCTGCGGTATATACTGCGCGGGCATGTAGTAGTTGGGCGCCTCATTTATATAGGGCTCAACCAGTTTTTCCCCGTTTACCAAGACCGCTTTGTCCCTGATCTCAACCGTATCGCCCGGAACTCCTATCACCCTTTTAATGAAGCATGAGGGGTGCTGTGAAAAAAACGGATCAAATGCGGGCTTTGGATCATTGCCTGGTGCGTAGAAAACAATCTCATCTCCCAGGTGGGGCCGGTTGCCCAAGGCATAACTCAACTTGTTGACGATAATCAGGTCTCCTTCCCGGAATGTGGGGAGCATGGAGACGTTGAATACCTCGAAGCTCTTGATGGAGATCTGCAGTGCCAGGAAAATGATGGCTGCAATCAGCAGCGTAAAGACGAACTCTTTTAATACCTTCAAGTAGGTGTCCCGGATATTTGATTTGGCTAATTATATGCTATAAGCTATGTTTGTGCTAATTGGGTAAACCTTTTTACTCCTGCTGCGTTATGTTATTAGTTCTGTATAACAGTCGTATATACAGTAAATTATTATTCAGGAGGGATTCAGTAAAATGAGGAGAACAGCAATCATACTGGCGGCAATCATGTTGGTCACGGTATTCCTGGTAGGATGCGCACCAAACCCGGCCATTGTATATCAGGGAGGTGCTCCCGCAGGAGGTACGGTCGTCGGATCGAGCGGGATCGTTGTAAGCCAGCAAAACGTCGGACTGTGGGTAAACGGCCTGGGTAAAACAACCGGAACGCCCGACGTGGTGGTACTGACTCTGGGCGTTGAATCGCAGCAAAAGACTGTGGCCCAGGCCCAGAAAGACGCTATCGATGCCATGAACAGCATTATGCAGGTGCTCAAGGACAGCGGCATCGCCGACAAGGATATTCAGACAAGCCAGTACAATATCCAGCAGGTAACCAAGTGGGATGAGAACCAGAACACCTATGTTGTGGTGGGCTACAAGGTAACCAATACTGTCACCTGCAAGATCAGGGATATCAATAAGGCGGGAACAATTATCGATAAGGCTGTAGTGGCAGGGGGCGACCTGATCAGGATCAATGGTATCAACTTCACTGTTGATGATCCGATGCCCTACTACAAGATAGCCCGGGAGAGAGCGGTCCAGTACGCGATGGAGAAGGCCAGGCAGATCGCTCAGGCGTCCGGTACCCGGCTGGGGAAGGTGCTGTATATATCCGAGGACACCAGCTACATACCCCCCATGGTGGGTAATTACGCCATGAAATACGCCAGCCTGGATTCGGCTGCCGCGGCCCCTACTCCAATCAGCGCAGGTGAGTTGGAATTCCAGGTTACCATCACAATGGTCTATGAAATAAACTAGGCCCAACCTGAGAGCAACCGGCTTCCTTATAACGTCATGAGGAAGCCGGTTTTTTTGCGAAGGGAATGTGGTGATGTTAAAATTGACCGGTATTTGAACCTGCATCGAGTGCGTATCTTTATAGACAGTACCGGGCACCTCTGATTATTCTGCAGGGTCAAGAAACGGGATTTAATATTAGACATGCTGAACCGGCCGCTTGATTTCATGGCTTATGCGCTCTCCCTGGCAGAGCTGGCGCTGGGCTATACGAGCCCCAACCCGGCGGTGGGCGCTGTGATCGAAAGAGATGGGCTGGTGGTGGGCCTGGGACATACCCAGCAGCCAGGTATGGAGCATGCCGAGATCATGGCCTTGAACCAGGCCGGTGAGATGGCGCGCGGCGCAACCCTGTACGTGACCCTGGAGCCGTGCTGCCATCATGGCAAAACCCCGCCCTGCACCGATGCAATTATCAATGCGGGCATTTCAGAAGTTAATATCGCTGTGACCGATCCCAATCCGCTGGTCTCCGGCAAAGGCATTGCCTGTTTGAAAGCAGCAGGCATAAAAACGGAAATCGGTGAGTATGAGCAGCGGGCCAGGGAGATCAACGAGGGCTACTTCAAATATATCAAGACAGGGATACCGTTTGTTATAGTCAAGTTTGCCATGAGCATGGACGGTAAGATAGCCACCAGGACCGGGGATTCCAAGTGGATAACCAGTGAGGACGCCCGCAATTATGCCCACGGCCAGCGGCACAGTGTTGACGCCATCATGGTCGGCGCCCAGACAATAATTGCCGATGATCCACAGTTGACTGCGCGCGGATACAGCGGCAGGTGCGGGCGCGCTAAACTCCAGCCGCTCAGGGTGATTGTGGACGGCCGGGGTCGTGTCCCTGCCACAGCCAGAGTATTTTCGGAGCCGGGTAAAACGCTGGTGGCGGTGGCTGACGGCCATTTCGATAAAGAGATATTGAAAAAGAAGAAGGAAGGCACGGAGTACCTGGTACTGAAATCCGACAAGGGGCTAATCGATATAGCAGAGCTTCTGAAGGCACTGGGACTGAGGCAGATCACAACGGTCATGATCGAGGGCGGAAGCTGTCTTCTCGGTTATGCCTTCGACCATCACCTGGTCGATAAAGTGCTGGCCTTTATCGCGCCCATTATAATAGGTGGTGAAGAGGCCAAGACCGCCGTCAGCGGCCGCGGCGTGGATAAGGTCATGAACGCCTTGCAGTTGAAGGATATCCGGATCGAAAAGTTCGACAACGAACTGCTGGTCAGCGGATATACATGAGGACCTGATGTTTACAGGGATCATTGAAGAGATCGGTTCCATTCAGAAACTGAGTGCAAAAAGCCTGTCGGTGCAGGCCCGTGACGTGCTGGCCGGGACGTCTTTAGGCGATAGTATCTCGGTCAACGGGGCCTGCCTGACGGTGATAGACATCGCGAAGTCGGCTTTTTCGGTGGAGATCATGCCCGAAACCAGGAGATTGACCAATATCGGGGAATTACACGCGGGCGATCAGGTCAACCTCGAACGCGCACTGTCGGCACAGGGCCGCTTCGGCGGGCATTTTGTACAGGGCCATGTTGATGCCGTGGGCAAAGTGGTATCCCTCATCCCTGAGGGTGAGGCGGTCATCCTGAGTGTCAGTGCGCCTGTTGAGATATTGAGATACCTGGTGAAAAAGTGTTTTGTCGCCGTGAACGGCGTAAGCCTCACGGTGATCGACTGCAATACCTCACAGTTCTCCGTCTCACTGGTGTCTTATTCGAAGCAGAAGACCAATCTGGGGATATTAAAACAGGGCAACAAGGTAAATATAGAGGTTGACATAATCGCTAAATACATCGAGAAATTTTACCATCCCGGCAATCAAGAGGGTATAATCAGCTTGTTGGACCAGTATGATTATCTGAAAGCGAGGTAAGCTCAATGGCATTATCACCTATACCTGAGATTATTAAAGATGTCTCCGCCGGCAAGTTCATTATCATTGTCGATGATGAAAACCGCGAGAACGAGGGCGACCTGGCCATCGCGGCGGAGAAGGTCACTCCCCAGTTGGTTAATTTTATGGCAGCTCAGGCCCGCGGGCTGATCTGCATGCCCATTATCGGCAAGAGGCTGGACGAGCTGCAGATACCGCCCATGGTCCAGGAGAATACTTCCAAGTTCACCACTGCTTTCGCTGTATCGATCGAGGCCAAGAACAAGACCACCAGCGGTATATCGGCCTTTGACAGGTCTGCCACCGTTAAGGCTGTGCTGGACCCCAGGACCAGGGCGGAAGATATTGCCAGGCCCGGACATATGTTTCCATTGCGGGCAAAGGAAGGCGGCGTGCTGGTGCGGGCCGGCCACACCGAGGCGATTGTCGATCTGGCCAGAATGGCAGGGCTTTATCCGTCCGGCGTCATCTGCGAAATACTCAACGAGGATGGTTCCATGGCGCGGTTGCCTCAGCTTGAGAAAATAGCTGAAAAGTACGGCATCAAAATCGTCAGCATCGCCGACCTGATAACCTACCGCAGGAAGTATGAGAAGCTGGTGCAAAAGGTGGCCGAGGCCAAGTTTCCCACTAAATACGGTGATTTCACCATCATGGCCTACAGGAGCACTGTGGATACGGACGAACACGTGGCGCTGGTGCTGGGGGACGTGGCCGATGGCAGGCCTGTGCTGGTGCGTGTCCATAGCGAATGTGTGACCGGCGATGTTTTCGGCAGCCTGCGCTGTGATTGCGGTGAGCAGGTGCGCATGGCCATGAACATGATCTCAGCTGAGGCACGGGGCGTGTTCCTCTATATGCGGCAGGAAGGACGCGGCATAGGGCTGCACAACAAGCTCAAGGCTTACGAGCTGCAGGATAAAGGTTTGGACACGGTGGAAGCCAATATCGCACTGGGATTCGATGCCGACCTGAGGGATTACGGTATCGGCGCCCAGATACTGGCGGACCTGGGCCTGCACGATATACGCCTGCTGACCAATAACCCTAAAAAGATCATCGGACTTGAGAGCTACGGCCTCAAAGTGGTCGAGAGCATCCGTCTGATAGCCAAACCTACCGAATATAACAAGAATTACCTGAAGACCAAGCAGGAGAAGCTGGAACACCTGTTAACCATTGACGATTAATGAAGGGGAAATAATCGAGGAGGACTCAGATGTCTAAGAATTACCAGGGTATGCTGTCAGGCAAGGGGCTTAAATTCGGTATCGTGATCTCGCGCTTCAACGAGATAATAACGGGAAGGCTGCTGGAAGGTGCGCGTGACTCGCTGTTGAGGCACGGCGTCAGCGAGCAGGATATCGATATCGCCTGGACGCCAGGCAGCATGGAGATACCCCTGGCTGCTAAGAAGATGAGCGAAACAGGCAAATATAACGCCGTTATCTGCCTTGGATGCGTGATCAGGGGCGGTACCCCTCATTTTGAGTACGTTGCCGCGGAGGTTAACCGCGGTATATCGCGATTGAGTCTGGATAGCGGTATGCCGGTTATTCAGGGTATCATTACTGCAGATAATCTGGAGCAGGCCATTGAAAGGGCCGGGGCCAAGGAAGGAAACAGGGGCTTTGCAGCCGCCAACAGCGCTATCGAGATGGCCAACCTGATCAAGAGTTTTGGTTCTTAGCCTCTAATCGGTAACCTTGTAGACCTTGTCGCCGTGACGTACCTTGTCCGTGACCTTGATTCCGATTGAATCTCCTCCCCTGGCGACGGAAACGTTCTGGTTGTGTATTTGCATGGAGCTCACTTCAACTTCCATGTCGGTGGTGTGGCCTTTTATATGAATCTTATCGCCCACCTTGAGCTCACCGGTCAACTGGATGGCCGCCACAACAGGCCTCGCAAAAAAGTCTACGATCAGGCCGATCTCTGCTTCTGCCACGGTTTCACCTCCGTATTCGACTCAATCCCTTCTGCTGTGCTTTAAGTATATTTGGAGGCGGCCGATAAATCAAGGTAACTCCCCTTGCAAAAGAATCGATGAAATATTTGACAGCGGTTCAGATATTGGGCTAAATTATTTCCATCCCATGGTTCACTTTCCTCGGCCATGATCCGGTTTCAAACGTAGCGTTTTTGATGATGGAGGTTCAATTATGCTTGCCAAAGTCATGCGGTTGATGATAGTTGCGCTGTTCACACTGGCCCTGATATCGACTCTGTTCGTCTACGCAGTTCCCGCCACTGCTGCAGGCACTTTCTCAGGGGGGGGCTTATCCGTTGCATTGAACAATGCCGATAGCCAGGGTACCGAGAAGCTGGAGCTGACTTGCCAGTATCCCGTGCTGAGCAGCAACGTGGGTATGACCTATTCCTACAGCATCAACATCAGCTATACGGGCGGCAGCGGGTCCAAGGTCTTCGATTTAAAGGCAATTGTCCCTGAAGGATTTGCCTATGCCGTAACCCCGGGTTATGGAGAGGGGCAGGAGATAGCCGCTATACGTCTGGACGGCAGCCGCGGTTATCCCGAGACAGTTAAGCTCATGGTCAGGCCCTATGCCTGGAAGGTGCCCGTTCCGGGCGAATATCCTGTTGTATTCGAGGCGTCCTCAGGCGACCTGAGGGCATCCATCGATCTGAAGGCTATAGTGACCGCCAGCTTTGAACTCAAGATGACCACCCCGGACGGCAGGCTCAATACGGAGGCGACGGCCGGACAGGAGAGCAGTTTCACCGTGGTAGTGGCCAATAGCGGAACGGCAGACCTGGAGAAGGTTGAGGTCAGCTGCCCGTCGGGAAACAGGCCTAACGGCTGGACCGTCACCTGCAAGCCTGAGAAGATTGACCTGCTGAAAGCACAGGAGACCGAGGAGGTGCAGGTCAGCGTGAAGCCGGCTGAGAAGACCATCGCCGGCGATTACATTATCACAGTCCAGGCACAGCCTGAATCGAAAAATGCCTTTGCCAGCCTGCAGATACGCACCACTGTGCTCACCCCGACTATCTGGGGATGGGTTGGTGTCGGCGTAGTGATACTGGTCATCGTGGCACTGGCAATTATTTTCATCCGCTTCGGGCGCCGTTAACATCAAATATGAGCGAAAAACCTGTAGTCGAGACACACGATTTAACCAAGACCTACGGCAAGTTTACTGCCGTTAACAGGCTCAACCTTCGCGTAGCCGAGGGCGAGGTCTTCGGGCTCCTCGGCCCCAACGGGGCCGGCAAGACGACCACTATACTCATGCTGATGGGATTCTGCGAGCCCACCTCGGGAGCGGTATTGATTAATGGGTATAACCCCCTGCGCGAGCCCATCAAGGTCAAGAGTATAGTTGGTTATATGCCGGAGAGGATCGGCTTCTACGATGATATGACAGCCCGTGAAAACTTGGAGTATACGGGCCGGCTCAACGGGCTGGCGGGAAGCGGCCTGAAGTCCACCATAGATGAATTATTAGAGGTGGTAGGATTGAGGGAAAGAGCGAACCAGCTTGTGGGCACATACTCCCATGGCATGAAGCAGCGTTTGGGAATCGCCGACGTAATGATCAAACGGCCCAGGATCGCGATCTTCGATGAACCCACCTCCGGCATAGATCCGGAGGGCACGGACCAGGTACTCAATCTGATAAGGTCCATGGCACAACAGAAGGTCACGGTCATCATCTCATCCCACCAGCTCCACCAGTTGCAGAAGGTATGCACCGGCGTCGGCATCTTCTCCAGGGGGCAGATGATTGCCTCCGGGCCGGTGGATAAACTCGGCCGCGAAGCGCTGAGAAAGGGTCACTACCATGTAATCCTTCCCATCGCCCAGCTAGCTGACCGCGTGCGTGATGAGATAAACAAGATAGCGGGCGTCCGCAGTATCGAAAGTGTGGCAGACAGCACGGTCATAGCTGCCGATGAGGATATCAGCGGGGAACTGGGACGTGTTGTGCTCGAGGCAACCGGGCTCAAGGTGCAGATGAAGGTCGAGGAGTTTGAGCTGGAAGAAATATATATGAAATACTTTGAAGGTTCCTGAATATGAACGGCTTACTGGAGGTTTTCAGGAAAGAGCTGGCTGACAGCTTCAACAGCAAACGCTTCATCATATTGTTTATGCTGGTGTACCTGGCCGGCATAGCTACTATTTATATAGCGGCACAGAATATCAGGGCCGCGGTCGGCGACGCGACCAGCAACATCTTCTTGAGCCTGTTTGTGGTATCAGGTAAAGATCTGCCGTTCTCCTTTCCGCTGTTCATGTCCATTTTTATTCCCATCGTGGGTATTGCACTGGGCTTCGATGCCATTAACAGCGAACGTACCGGCGGCAACCTCAGCCGGGTCCTGGCGCAACCTATCTATCGCGACAGCCTGATCAACGGCAAGTTCCTGTCCGGCCTGACCATGATAGCGGTGCTCGTCGTCAGCGTGGTGGCTATAGTGGCCGGTCTGGGGCTGAGGCTGATCGGCGTGCCGCCGGAGGCGGAGGAGATACTGCGTCTGTTCATATTCGTTCTGGAGACTATTTTGTATGGGGCTTTCTGGCTGTCGCTTTCGCTGCTGTTCTCGGTGCTTTTCAAGAAGACCTCAACCTCAGTCCTCGCCTCAATCGCTGTCTGGATCTTCATGTTCCTTTTCATGGGAATCATTGCCAACCTCATTGCCGGCGCGGCTTACCCCATCGGCCAGGACTCCACGGTTGCCCAGGTGGCCGATTACGACAGCCTTTACCGCATGATCAGCCGGATCTCACCGGGCACCCTCTATTCTGAAAGCATACAGGCCATACTGCTGCCCATGATGGGCAGCAGCAGTCCCACCATGATGATGATAGGCATATATTCCGGCCTCATGCCGTCGCCCTTACCGCTGAGTCAGAGCCTAGTGCTGGTCTGGCCGCAGCTGGTAGGGCTGGTGGCGCTGACAGCAGTCTGTTTCGACATCGCATATATAGTATTTATGCGCGAGGAGATCAGGTCGACATAAGATGCTATTAAAAACTTTGACCGTAGGTTTCATTGCCACCAATTGCTATGTAGTCGGGTCGGACACCACCAGGAAGGCCATGGTGATAGACCCCGGTGCAGATTCCAAAACAATTCTGAAAGTCCTCAATTCAGACAACCTGACTCTATCTCTGATCGTTGTTACGCACAGCCATTTCGACCACACGGGCGCGGTCAAGGCTTTGCAGGACGCTACAGGCGCCAGGTTTGTGGTCGGGGCCGGGGCTGACAAATCTTCACCCGGCGCTTTCATAAAGCTGGTTGCGGCCATGTCCGGCGGATCAGCTAAAATACCCGAGCCCGATCTCTTCCTGTCGGATGGAGACAGCGTCGACATCGACGATCTGCATTTTAAGGTGCTGTTTACTCCGGGGCACAGCCCGGATGAGATAAGCCTTTACGGCCACGGCGTGCTGTTCAGCGGTGATACGCTTTTCAATGCCGGGATAGGCAGGACCGATTTCCCCGGCTGCAGCTACGAGCAGCTCGAGCACAGCATTCAGACAAAGCTGTATACGCTTCCAGATGATACTGTTGTTTATCCCGGCCATGGGCCCGCAACCACAATAGGGCGTGAAAAAAGGGGCAATCCCTTTGTCAGGTGATTGCCCCTTTTGTACAGGCTGGTTGAAGATTAGACGAAGAGCGGGCAGAGTACCAGCGTGATCGTGGCGAGCAGTTTGACCAGCACGTGAAGTGAAGGTCCTGCGGTATCCTTGAAAGGATCGCCGACTGTATCGCCGACCACTGCGGCCTTGTGAGCGTCCGAGCCTTTGCCCAGGATGTTACCCTTGTCATCCTTCAGCTGATCGTCTTCGATCATTTTCTTGGCGTTATCCCAGGCGCCGCCGCCGTTGTTCATGAAGGAGGCGAGCATGATGCCTGCGATCGTGCCTATCATGAGCAGCGCCGCCACAACCTGCGCGGCGTCCCACTTGTAGAACTTGCCGTCGGCCAGAGGTATCCAGGGGAGATACTTGAAGAGCAGGCCGACCACTACCGGCGCAAGCACTACCAGAAGGGCCGGGGCGATCATTTCTCTGAGACCGGCCTTGGCGGTGATATCAACGATCTCACCGTAGTTCGGCTTCTCGGTCCCGGCCATGATGCCCGGGTGATCATGGAACTGTTTGCGTACGGCGTCGATAATGCTGCCGGCTGTTTTACCGACTGACTTGATGGCCCATGCGCTGAAGAGGTAAACAAGCATGGCGGCAATAAGGGCACCCACGAAAACCTCGATGTTGGAGATGTTTACGATGTTGAAGCTGCCTGTTACCCCGAACCTGAGGAAGGATACCCTGTCGAGGTAGGCCTGGAAGAGCAGGAAGGCGGCCAGGCCGGCTGATACCATGGCGTAGCCTTTGGTCAGCGCCTTGGTGGTGTTGCCGACGGCATCAAGCCTGTCGGTGATCTTGCGGATCTCGGGGCCTGCGCCGGCCATCTCGTTGACGCCATTGGCGTTGTCGGTGATGGGGCCGAAGGTATCCATAGAGAGTACGTAAGGGCAGGTCATGAGCATGCCCATGGTTGCCACTGCCGTGCCGAAGGCGCCTCCGCCTTTGACTCCGCTGAGCTCGCCGAATACGAATGACAGTATCAGGGCGGCGCCGATTACCATGGCCGTGGCGAAGGTGGTTTCAAAGCCTACTGCCACGCCTGCCACGATGTTGGTTGCGGGGCCGGTCTTGGAGGCATTGGCGATATCCTGCACGGGCTTATAGCGTGACTCTGTGTAATACTGCGTGACGAAAATGATGGCTATGCTGGCAATGATGCCAACGACGCCTGAAGCGAACAACCACCAGCTGTCAAGCATGAAGTACACGGTGATGGCCAAACCAACAACTGATAGGGCGATAGCCACGTAATACCCGCGATTGAGGGCGTTCATGGCATTCTCGCTCTCCTTAGCTTTTACGATCATTAGACCGATCATGCTGGCGAACATACCGAATCCGCGCACGACCAGCGGGAAGAGGACCCATGCCACATTGCCTGTGGCGACATATGCAACGACACCCAAGATCATGGCGCCGATGTTCTCGGCGGCAGTGGATTCGAAGAGGTCGGCGCCGCGGCCGGCGCAGTCGCCGACGTTATCGCCTACCAGGTCTGCGATCACCGCAGCGTTGCGGGGATCGTCTTCGGGGATGCCCGCTTCAACTTTGCCGACCAGGTCGGCGCCCATGTCAGCAGCCTTGGTGTAAATACCGCCGCCGAGCTGGGCGAACAGTGCTACAAAGCTGGCGCCGAAGCCGAAGCCGACGATAAGATGAGGGGATAATGCGGGTGTCTGGGCTCCGCCGAATGAGAAGAAGATCACGGTTACGCCGATCAGGCTCAGTGCTGTGATGAGGAAACCGGATACGGCGCCGCCGTGCAGCGCTACCCTGACCGCCTCGGTCAGGTTTTTCTGTGCGGCAGCCGCACAGCGTACGTTGGACTTAACTGCTACGTACATGCCGATAAAACCGGAGATGCCCGAGCAGATCGCACCAACCAAGAAGGCAAGCGAAGTGTGCCAGCCGATCGAAAATGGATCATAGCCGGCCTTCTGCAGAGCTTCCTCTGGCGGCAAAACGCCTACGATTATTCCGATGATGATGGCTACTACAATCGAGTAGATGGCGATGGTGCCGTACTGTCTCTTAAGGAATGCCCAAGCACCTTCAAAAATCATATCGCCGATTTCTTTCATCTTCGGGGTGCCCGTTGGCCGTCGCATGACGTTGATCGCCAGCCAGGCGGCAAATATCACCGTCACTATACCGGCAATAGGTACGACCCAGAAGATCGGGGGAATTTGTACCATAGTACCTCCTTATTTGAATTTTAATTGTGGCCACGGGCCTGACAGGCACGCGCCTACCAAATGTGGGATTTTACCAGCGGGAACGGCTAAAGTCAACCAGAAACGGGTAGGTAAAAATGCCTAATCGCGAGCCTCTTCGTTCTTGTCTCCGGCCAGTTTCGATATCAGGCTGGACTCTATGGTGTATACCAGATACCTGGATTTTCTGATGGCATCGACCGGGACCGCATCCTTGAGCTCGGGCAGCTTGGTTAGTTCCTCCAGCACGCGCAGGCCTTCCTGTGCCCTTTTGGCATTGGCCCTCACGATAGATCGGAGATCGCCGTGCCCCTTTACCAGGTCGCTGCCGGCGCCGATGTCACCCTCGGAATCCCTGCTCAGCACCAGGCGGATGCCCAGGTTACGGGCAAGGTCGTTGACCTGGTGGCGTATGGACTTGAGGCGCCGCGTGGCATCTTCATCCTCAAGAATAAATCTGGATATGTCTTCGAGGACGCGCAGTCCCTCGCTGACACGGTTGATATTGGCGTCAACTGTACGCAGAATCCGAGCTTGCACTGTCCAGGTCCCGTAAAGAGTCGGGGAGCACTCCGTCTCTCGCCTTATCAATGGTGGTCCGAATTTCGGAGGGTATCTCCATATTCATTTTTTTAAACTGGTTCTCGAGGCTGCGGCCGATGTTGCGTGGGTCCTTATAATAGTCCGCTGACATCCCCGGGCCCGGCTCACCGCTCTCTTCATGAACCTGGGCGGTTGTCCTGGCCACTGAGAAGCTGGAAAAAATCCTGCGCAGGCCGGTTCCACCGCAAACGGGACAGGCCGGGTCCTGCTGTATGGCAGAGATCCGCATGAAGATACCCACTTTCTTTTTACAGCTGGGGCAGATATACTCGTAAATCGGCATTTAGCAGCTCCAGTTTTAAGTGTGGCTCAAACAGTGGCTTCTCCGCCCTCGGTCGGCAGCGAAGGCGCCTCGCCTCTCTCCATCCTTTCCAGCGTCTCCTGGTACTCCGGCGCTACAGGCTCCCCTCCGCTAATTTTCTTATTCCATGTCGCCAGCGCCTGGGGATCATTGTTCATCAGGCCGCACGTCAGCTGTGAATCGGATAGGATGTCATCGTATACAGCCTTGTAAGATTTCTGCATCATGAAAGTGGAGAACCGTCGCTGCAGCGCGTTGCCCCCGCATTTGGGGCAGGGAGGGGGATCGCTATTGAAGCGCGGGAGCAAAATCTCCTGCCGCGTCTTGCAATCAGGGCACCAGTACTCGTAAACAGGCATATCAGTTTCCTTGGTTTTATGATTGTAACACATGTTATCGGACTTGTTAAAAAGGAATTGACTTGAATGCTTTTACTCTATAAAATGCTTCGAGGAGTTTACCTGTGAACAGCAACGAGGTACGTAAAGCTTTTCTGGATTTCTTCGTGGAGAAGAAGCACAAGATCATTCCGAGCTCTTCTCTGATACCGCACGGCGATCCGACGCTGTTGCTTACTACCGCAGGCATGGTGCAGGTCAAGCCGTATTTCCTTGGACAGGCCGTGCCGCCCGCGACCCGGCTTACTTCCTGCCAGAAATGCTTTCGGACTACCGATGTGGACTCCGTGGGCGACAGCAAGCACCTCACCTTTTTCGAGATGCTGGGAAACTTCAGCGTGGGCGACTATTTCAAGAAGGAGGCTATAGCGTGTGGTTGGGAATTCGTCACCCGCAGGCTGCACCTGCCCGCAGAGAAACTGTGGGTAACGGTTTTTCTGGATGACGACGAGGCGTTTGATATCTGGCGCGGCATAGGTGTTCCGGCCAGCAAAATAATCAGGATGGGCGAAAAAGAGAACTTCTGGGGCCCGGCCGGTGACAGCGGTCCCTGTGGTCCCTGCAGCGAGATACATTATGACTTCGGCAAGGATGCAGGCTGCGGCAGACCTGAATGCGATCCTTCCTGCAACTGCAGCCGCTTCTCGGAGATATGGAACCTGGTTTTTATGCAGTTCGACCAGGCCAGGGACGGCAAGAGGACGCCTCTTCCCAGGCCCAACATCGACACCGGGATGGGATTGGAACGCATAGTGGCCGTTTGCAACGGCAATCCCTCCGTGTACTCGACCGACCTTTTTAAGCCGCTGCTCGATAAGATAAGCCGAATCACAAGCGTGCGCGAGGGAAAGGACGAGACGACAGACCGGATGCTCAAGGTTATCGCCGAGCACAGCAGGGGAGTTACATTTCTTATCGCTGACGGACTGCTGCCTTCCAATGAGGGCAGGGGTTATGTTCTCAGACGCATTCTCAGACGCGCCTGCTTTATGGGGCGCAAACTCGGTCTGAACAAGCCCTTCATGGGCGATATGGCCGGGGTTGTAATCGAAAAGATGGGGTCGACCTATCCCGAGCTGGTAACAAACCGCAAGCTGGTTATGGATGTTGTTAAAAATGAAGAAAGGCGGTTCAACGATACGCTGGATGCCGGCATAAATCTGTGTGAGAAGGCAATCGCCGACGCCAGGGCACAGAATAAAACATGCCTCATGAACGAGGACGTTTTCAAGTTCTGGGATACCTACGGTTTCCCGCTAGAGCTGAGTGTGGAGATCGCCCGGGAGCACGGGCTCAGCGTTGACCTGGACGGCTTTGAAGCCGAGATGGAGAAGCAGAGGGAGAAAGCCAGGTCGACACATAAATTCGGCGGCGGGAAGGATGATCAGGACATCTTCGCCAGGCTCGGTCCCACACTACAGATAAACGAGTTTGTGGGATATGAGAAACTGGCAAACCGCGCGAAAATCCTGCAGATCATCGATGAGAAAGCAGCCACCCTTGTTAAGAATGCCGGAGAGGGCAAGGATATTACGCTTATTCTGGACAGGACCCCGTTCTATGGTGAGAAGGGAGGTCAGGTCGGTGATACGGGTAAAGTCATTGCCCAGTCGGGTGAATTTCGCGTCAGCAACTCGCTGTCCTATGAAGGCGGCGGCATTGCACTCTCGGGACGGATTAGTAGAGGTTCACTGGCGGTCGGTGACATGGTGCAGGCCGCAGTAGATGAGGAACGCAGGAAGGACATCGCCAGGAACCATACGGCCACGCATATTCTGCAGGCTGCATTGAGAAAGGTGCTGGGCAGCCATGTAGCCCAGAGGGGATCGCTGGTTACACCGGAGCGGCTGCGATTTGACTTCACACATCTTGCCCCCATCAGTAAAGACGAGTTGAAAGAGGTGCAGTCACTGGTCAACTCGGTCGTCAGGCAGAACCTGCCCGTTTCCACCGAAGTGTGTTCCTACGACCAGGCCATTAGCCAGGGCGCCACTGCTATCTTCGAGGAGAAGTACGGCGACACTGTCAGGCTGGTAAAGATAGGTGCGCCGACTCTCAGCGCGGAGCTCTGCGGCGGGACACACCTGCAGGCAACGGGCGAGATCGGGTATTTTCTGATCACGAGCGAGGCCAGCGTGGGCACCGGTTTGCGCAGGATCGAAGCCGTTACAGGCCGCGAGGCCGATTTGCTGATCGGCCAGAGACTGGAGGCGCTGGACCAGGTCTCAGACAACCTGAAAGTGGCTCCAATGGATGTCCCCTCGCGAGTGGCCGACCTTGCCCAGAGCCTGAATTCCAGCAACAAGGCCATGGCCTCGCTTCAGCGGGAGCTCTCCAGGAATGAGATCGGACGCCTGCTTGAAAATAATTTAAAAAAGATCGGGGATGTCAAGGTTGTTTATGCACAGGTCGCTTCTGCGCCTGCATCGGCTGTTATGGAGATGGGCGATATGCTAAAAGACGGCATGGGCAGTGGAGTGGCTGTGCTGGCGTCGGAATACGATAACAAGCCGTTTTTCATTGCCACCGCAACTGCAGATGTGGTCTCGAAGGGTGTGCACTGCGGCAAGCTGATAAAGAAGGTGGCTTCCATCGCAGGCGGTAGCGGCGGCGGCAAACCGGATATGGCACAGGCGGGGGCCAGGGACAGCGCAAAGATCAATGAAGCCCTTGCTGCCGTGCCGGCGGCAGTCGAGGAGATGCTGAAGGCCGGTCGTGCGTAGGATAATGGGACTGGATGTCGGCGACAAACGCATAGGTGTCGCTGTATCCGATCCCTTGCTGATACTGGCAAGTCCTTTAAAGACCATAGAAAGAAAAGACGATGCATCCGCCGTTCTCGAGATCAAAGCGCTCCTGCAACAATATGATATCGCAAAGCTGGTGATAGGCCTTCCCTATTTGCTTGACGGCACAGTGGGAGAGCAGGCCCGCAAGGTCATGGAGTTCGTTGCCGGGATACGGGAGCAATTCGCCATTGAGACCGTCTTGCAGGACGAACGGCTGACCTCCGTCACGGCGGACCGGATGTTGCGGGAGGCGGGTAAAAAGCGCGACAGGCTGAAAAAAACCATTGATGCAGCCGCAGCCACGGTTATATTGCAGTCGTATCTCGATGATGCAGCTGAAGGCGGCGCCATTTCGCAGGGGGAACCTCCGTCTTTATAATGAATAGGGTGGAAATCATCTCGTGTTATCCGACTATTTAAATGTTCTCAAACCCAAAGAAACCAGTCTGCTGGTCTTCATAGGCGCCTGTTCCGCGCTGGTCGCGGCGGCAGCTATGGGAAAGCCGTTCCCGGTCGCAACTTTTATACTGACCGTTGCGGCAATAATCTGCGGAAGCGCAGGCGCCAACGGACTGACCAACTATCTGGACCGGGATGTGGATGCTCTGATGTCCCGCACCTGTAAACGGGCGCTGCCGTCGGGCAGGATCAAGCCGGCCTGGAAAGTGCTGCCCATGATCGCTGTGCTGATTGTGGCGGGATTAATCATGGCATGGATCCTCTCGCCGGTCTGTTTTACCATCGGCCTGGTGGGGATACTGGCTTCCGGTATACTGCGCAAGACGGTCTCCTGCACATATTTCGGGATCATCGCGGGCAGCTCGCCCGTGCTCATCGGATGGTACGCCATCAGCCAGCCGCCGGCCCTGACTGCCATGCCGGTGCTTTTTTTCTGTTTGATAGCCGCATGGACGCCGCTGCATGTGTGGACGTTGATGCTGTCCAACCGCGCCGATTATGAAGGCGCCGGGCTGCACTATTTTCCGTTGAGCTGGCCGGACAAAAAGGTGATTATTCTGCTGGCCGTGCTCTCGCTGGCGCTCTCGGCTGCAGGCATTCTCATCTATTTCCTTTCAGGGTTTCTTCACTGGCTTTACCTGTCCGTTGCTGTACTGATGAGCCTGCTCATGGTCTGTGCCAGCATACGTCTGCTTGTTAAGCCGAGCTCCCGCAACGCCTGGATGGTATATAAATTATCGGCTTTTCCTTATCTGGGGATAATCTTCCTTGTAATGGTGATTGATTCATGGCTTCTTTAAAATCGCAGGGCAGGCGCCTGCTGGACTATGCCTTCAATCCCGAACAGGTAGCCGTAATTGGAGCATCGGAGCATCCGGTCTCTTTTGGGTACCACTATCTCAGGCATCTCATCGATTACGGCTTCAAAGGGGTTATATATCCGGTCAATCCGCATAAAGAGTCTGTACTGGGGATGAAAGCCTACCCCAGGCTGGGCGACGTGCCGGGCGATGTCGATTTCGTTATCTGCTGTGTCTCGGCTGACATGGTGCTGTCCCTGCTGGATGAATGTGCGGAAAAGAATGTCAGGGTGATGCACCTTTTTACCGCACGCCTGAGCGAGACCGGCCGGCCGCAGGCCGTTGAGCTCGAGAGAGAGATAAAGATAAAAGCTGCCCGTCTGGGCGTAAACCTGATCGGTCCAAACTGTATGGGAGTCTACAGCCCTGAGGCCGGTGTGTCGTTCGCTTACGGACTGCCGTCCGATCCCGGCAATATAGGTGTGGCTTTTCAAAGCGGCGGTGCAGCGACACTGCTTGTCCAGACGGCAGCGCTACGGGGCCTCCGTTTCAGCAAGGTTGTGAGCTACGGCAACGCGCTTTTAATCGATGAGAGTGATTTCATTGATTATCTGGCGGATGATCCGAAAACTGGGATAATAGCTGCCTATTTTGAGGGAATAAAGGACGGAAGAAAATTCATCCGCTCTCTGGGCAGAGCTGCCGGGATAAAGCCGGTTATAGCCATAAAGGGTGGAAGGGGTAAAGCGGGGAGCAGGGCGGTTAGCTCACATACCGCGGCCATCGCAGGTTCAAACAGCGTATGGGGGACCGTTTTCAATCAGCTTGGCGTCATGCAGGTGCGTGATCTGGAAGAGATGATAGACCAGCTGGCACTATTTGCGGGATTGCAGCCCCTGCGCGGGCGCAGAGTGGGCATCATCGGTGGGGGTGGCGGCAAGGGGGTGTTGGCCGCTGACCTGGCTGAGGAAGCCGGCCTGATAGTACCACCGCTTTCACCTGAGATGAGGCAGAAGTTGAAGCCTGTATTGCCGGCTCTCTGGGACTGGCTGAGCAACCCGGTGGACTTTTCCATCTGGGGTGACGATGCAGCCAAGGCAGGCGAAGCGCACCGTCTTTTTATGGACAACCCCGATTTCGATTGCCTTATCATCCAGGTTTCGGATGATAATCCCCTGGGCGATGAATGGTGGGTTGCAGTCGTGCAGATGGAGGTCGATGGTATTATTGAGATGTACCGGCAACGGACGAAGCCTGTGGTGGCGGTTTTAAGCGCAGCCAGGCCGGGGTATGATGACCTGGAGAATGTCCGCTGGCGCACTATTATGCAGCAGCGGTCGCGCCTGACTGCCGCTGGGGTTCCTACCTTCTGCAGCTTTACCGAGGCTGTGGAGGCCCTCTCCAAATACATCAATTACTGGGAGAAAAATAGGTAGCATCGGCGGGTGGAATGGCAGGGCGGATTTTTAAAATCTCGGCTAAATGCGACCGCAGTGGCGCCAGGAACGGCAGACTATTTACATTGCACGGGTCTGTAAGCACACCCATTTTTCTTCCGGTGGGCAGCCAGGCTACGGTTAAGAGCCTGGATACCGCCGACCTAAAAAAGCTCGGCATAAAGATGATCCTGTGCAACGCCTACCACCTTTATCTGAGGCCCGGCATAGAACTGATCGAGCAGAGCGGCGGATTACACAGGTTCATGGACTGGAGTGGGCCCATTCTGACCGATAGCGGCGGTTACCAGATATTCAGCCTGTCCACCCTGCGCAAGGTCACTGGCGAGGGAGTGGTATTCCGTTCGCATGTAGACGGCAGCGAACACAGGATCACGCCCGAATCGTCCGTGGCCATGCAGGAGAAACTGGGTGCGGATGTTATCATGGCCCTGGACGTGTGTCCGGAGAGCACCGCGGGAAGGAAAGAGTTGAGCAAGGCTGCGGCATCAACAGCCGAGTGGGCCGCGCGCTGTCGCAGCGCCCACCGTGATACCGGGCAGCACCTGTTCGGCATCATACAGGGCGGCACCTTTCCCGACCTGCGCAGGCAATCGGCTGAGCAGATTACAGGGCTTGATTTCCCCGGCTACGCCATCGGCGGCCTCAGCCTGGGTGAGCCCAAGGCATTAATGTGGGAGACCGTCGAAGCAACTGTGCCCGAGATTCCTCCCGACAGGCCGCGTTACCTGATGGGCGTAGGCTCGCCGGAGGATATCGTTGAGGGCATATCGCGCGGAATCGATATATTCGACAGCGCTTTGCCCACCAGGGTCGCCCGCAATGGGGCCCTGTATACCGGAAAGGGAAGGATTAATATCAGGCGTTCTGCTTACAGGGAGGAAATGGGACCGGTTGAAGGCGGCTGCGAATGCTACACCTGTCTTAATTACTCAGCGGCTTATCTGCATCATCTCTTCAGGTGCGAGGAATTGCTCGCCTACAGGCTGGCCACCATACACAATCTCTATTTCATGCAAAAACTGGTCCAGCAGTGCAGGCTGGCCATCGCTGATGGCACTTTCCCGGCGTTCAGGCGCAGCTTCCTCAAGTCCTACGAGACCACCGACGAGAGCAGGCGCATAGAGCAGAAGGCTGCGGCATTGAAAGGCAAGAAGGCAAGCGTTTTCAAGGATATTAACTGACGCTTTTTAGCCGGCGGATTAATTAATTATTCCTTTTTCCACAGCTTTGCTGTATTGTCTTTTCATTATCCCGATAACCAGACCGGGGCTTATGCGATTTAACGCCCACAGGAATTTGGCAAACAATGTCACCACGATGAAAGCGTCGTTGCGTTCCACGCCGCTCAGAATCAGCTTTGCACATTCTTCGGACGTAACTCCCACCCTGTCCGGAAACGGCTTAAGATTTTGCCTGTCGATATTGATATTTTTACTATCATTGAATATGGATGTCCTGACATACCCGGGACATACGACGCTTACCTTAACCCCATGTTTGGCGCCTTCGATGCGCAATGCATTGGAGAGTCCAACAACGCCGTATTTGCTGGTCACATAACTGGCTATGCCAAGTAAAGGAGCCAGCCCTGCGATTGAAGCTGTATTTATGATATGTCCGAAGCCCTGATTGACCATTATGGGATAAGCAACCGCGACGCCGTAAACAACACCATTAAGATTGACGTCGATGACATTGCGCCAATCGTCTATTGAGAAATCTTTGGCGGGGCCGCCGATAGCAATTCCAGCGTTGTTAAAGATGTAGTCGATTCGACCGTGAGTTGCAACCGTGTTATCGATCATCCTTTTAACGGCAGCGTAATCGGATACATCGAGTTTTAAGGCGGTGACTTTGCCATCCGACCGAACGATGTCATCTGCAACCTTTTTTATCCTTTCGGTATTTATATCTGATATCACCACGTACGCCCCGCGGGTAGCCAGCTCTTCAGCAAGCCCTTTCCCGATGCCGGAACCGGCCCCGGTAATTATCGCCACTTTACCTGCAAAAATACTCGCAGGCCTGGATTTCTTCATTGATTATCTCCTTACCTCAAAATGCCAGCATAAAAGAAATTGTGTGTTTATAGCTCTTCCAAATCGGAGCGGGCCGGCAACATGCACTAAAGAATACGTTAAAGTCCGGTCGGGACTTTTAAACAATACTGCTTTAATGGTAACATACATCTTCAACCGCCCTAATGCCAAGCAGTAATACGTGATTAACTTTATTGATAATGACTGAAAAAGAGACCATACTCAGCATCAGGGAGCTCTCCCTGTGGTTCGGTGGCGTGAGGGCGCTCACCGATATCGACCTCGATATCCGCAAGAACGAGATATTGGCCATCATCGGTCCCAACGGCGCGGGCAAGACCTGCCTGCTCAACTGTATCAA
>CAZDXZ010000004.1:0-24189 GCA_964509615.1 uncultured Dehalococcoidales bacterium | reverse complement strand
TGGCCATCATCGGTCCCAACGGCGCGGGCAAGACCTGCCTGCTCAACTGTATCAACGGCTTCTATAAGCCGCAGAAAGGCGAGATAAGATTCAACGGCAGGAAGATAAACGGTATCAGGTCGGACCGCATCGCCAGGATGGGCATCGCCCGCACCTTTCAGAATATCGAGCTTTATTCAGGGCTGAGCACACTGGACAATATCATGGCCGCCCGGCATGTGCTCATGAAACAGAACATCTTCAGCACCTTACTCTATTTCGGCCCGGCCCACCGCGAGGAGATCGAGCACAGGAAGACCGTCGAGGATATCATAGACTTCCTGGAGATCGAGCATATCCGCAAGTCGATCGTGGGCTCTCTACCCTACGGATTGAGGAAAAGGGTTGAACTGGGCAGGGCGCTGGCCCTGGAGCCTCGTTTGATACTGTTAGATGAACCGATGGCCGGTATGAACCTGGAGGAGAAAGAGGACATCGCGCGCTTTATCTACGATATATTCGAGGGTCAGGGTGATACATATCCCGCCACGCCGGTGCTGCGCGACGGCGTCGACTCAATTGTACTGATTGAGCACGATATGGGGGTGGTTATGGATATCGCGGACCGTATCGTGGTGCTGGATTTCGGACGCAAGATCGCCGACGGCACCCCCGCCGAGATTGCGCAGGACCAGAAGGTGATCGCTGCCTACCTCGGCGAGGGATAAATTCAAGCTGGTTTCCGGTTCATTGCGTCTAAAGCCATCGTTTACGCCGCTTGTAGTGCTTTATCTCTTTGTAGCTCTTTTTTTCACCTGATGCGGAGATACCGATATAGAACTCCTTCACATCTTCCCGTCCCTTCAGGTAATCGGCCGAGCCGTCCAGTACAACGCGCCCGTTTTCCATGACGTAACCGTAGTGAGCGGTATTGAGGGCCACCCTCACGTTCTGTTCCACCAGCAATATCGAGGTGCTGCGCTCCTTGTTAAACTTGCGTATGATGTCGTATATCTGCTCGACCACCATTGGGGCCAGGCCCAGGGAAGGCTCGTCCAGCATCATGAGGCGTGGCGCCGCCATCATGGCTCTTCCGATCACCAGCATCTGCTGCTCCCCACCCGAAAGGTACCCGGCCGTATTCTTCTTGAGCTCTTCCAGGCGTGGGAAATAGTTGTAGACCATCCTCAGGTCCGACCTGACCTTTTGAGCGCTGGATCGCGAGAAGGCGCCAACCAGCAGGTTCTCTTCGGCGCTCAGATGCTCGAAAACGCGGCGCCCCTCCAGAGCCTGCACGATGCCAAGCTTGCCGATATCGACAGCATTCTTGCGGTCGATCCTGACTCCGTCCCACTCGATCGTTCCCTCGGTGATCTCTCCCTCTTCGATACGCAACAGACCTGATATGGCTTTGAGTGTGGTAGTCTTGCCCGCGCCGTTGGCGCCGAGCAGGGCAACCACCAGGCCGTCATCCACCGAGATGGAGATGCCGTGCAGCACCTTAACCACATTGAGGTAGGATACCTCAATGTTATTCAATTTCAACATTGCTGAAGCCGATTTACTCTATTTTCCGAACCAATCGTAATTCTCGTAAAGGATGTTGGGGGCGTCCACCCATCCAGTCTGGGAAACCATCTGGCCGTCGCGGATCTGGAATATCTTCACAGATTTAGAGCCGCGTTTGTCCACCGGATTGGAGAAATCAACCGGGCCGTGCAGTCCCTGCACGTCATAGCCCTTCACGTTCATAAAGCCGTTTTTCTCCGCCAAAGCCCAGGCATTTGCGTCGCCCTTGGCCAGAGCATCGCCATCCGATATCTTAATGGCCTGGCGCAGTATCTCGGCGTTGATAAGGCTCGAAGCCCAGCCGATCAGATAGTCGTTGTTGCCGGCGTATTCGGGATGCCGTTTATTGCAGTATTCTATCATCTTGGCCATGCCGGGCACGTTATCTCCCCAGTTGACCGTGGGGTATACCCCGTAGACGCCCTGTGTGACGTCCTTGCCGGCCAGATCGATCAATGCCTTGGTGAAGCTGGCATGTGCGCATCCAACGGTCATCCCCGGTATCATCTTGAGGTCGTAGGCATTCTTCAGAATGACCGCTGTCGGCGCCGGGGTGCTGGATATGAAGAGCACATCCGGGTTCTTGTCCTTGATCCTGGTCAGCGCATCGGTCTCGGATATGGTGGTCGCGGTATGTTCCTCGATAGCCACAATGTCGATGCCCAGGTCAGCGGCAGCCGCCCGCGCAGCGTCCCTCACGCCATAGCCGGTTGAGTTGTTCAGCAGCATGAGGGCCATTTTGGGGTTGCCCTGCCCCTTCCAGATGCTTTGAAGGTAATACCTGGCGAAGGCGCCCCAGTCATCGCCGTAGTCGGGAAGCTGTGCATAGATATGCGCAGGGGGATGCGTCAGAGACGGGGAGCTGAAGCACACCATGCCGGGGAAGCCAGCCCTGTTGGCAGCTTCCTTGGAGGCGTTCATATCCTTGGAAGATACCACCGTAAAGAATGCGCAGCCGTCATCCATCAGTTTTTTCACGATGGTAGTGGCCTTAGCAGCATCATAGTTAGTGTCATACCATACCGGCTCTATCTTGTACCCCTCGACACCGCCCAGTTCTTCATTGATGTACTTGAATGCGTCGAGCTGGCCCTGGCCGATGGGAGCCCCTTTCTCGGCGGCCGCGCCGGTAAAGGGGACGCTGAGGCCCAGTTTGATTGTTTTTGCACCTTGGGGAGCAGCAGGTGTGGTGGTGCAGCCGGGCAGGATGGAGACGGCCAGAGCCACAAGTAGCAGCACGGCCATAGGAATTGTTGCCTTACTTCTTCTCACATTAACCTCCTTCTTTTTGTTATGGTTCAGTACATTATTTCATTATTAAACTGTTAATAGGAGAACGGCCACAGCCTGTACGAGGCCTTAAAAAGCTGCCAGCGGTGTGCCAGCCCGTGCGGCTCGAAGATAAGGAAGATAATCATGACCAGCCCGAAGATCATCGGGCTCAGGCCGGTGGCGAATCCCGTTGGCAGCCCGCTGAAGGTCTGCTCGATCATGGGCGATAAAAACAGCACCAGTTGCTCAAGCAGCCTGATGAAGACCACTCCCAGTATGGGTCCGATGGCGGTCCCCAGCCCGCCTATGATCAATATACCTATATAAAGTATGGATTGTACAAAGGTGAAATCCTCCGGGGTGATGTTGCCGCGATACTGGGCGTACAGTGACCCGGCGATGCCGGCGAAGAAGCATCCCAGGAAGAAGGCCAGCAGCTTGTAGGCGAAGACGTTGATACCCATCACCTCCGCCGCCAGGTCGTTATCTCTCACTGCGATGAAGGCCCTGCCGATGCGGCTCCTGGCCAGGTTGGTGGCAAATAGTACACTCAGTGCCGCGATCGACATAATCAGATAGAATTGATCGGTCTCGCTGTTGAGTTTGAGCGGACCGATCTCGGCAATCGGGACACTCATGCCCATGGCCCCCCGCGTCACATCGGTCCAGTGGTTGAGTATCCATATGATGATGAACTGCGCGGCGATAGTGGTTATAGCCAGGTAGAATCCCTTGACCCTCAACGACGGCATGCCGAACAACAGGCCGACCAGACCTGCCGATAGGCCGGAGAGGACCATGGATGCCAGGAAGGGAAGACCCAGGCTGTTGCTGAGTATCGCCGTGGTATAGGCGCCCACAGCCATGAATCCCGCATGCCCGATGGACAATTGTCCGCAGTAGCCCATCAGTATATTAAGCCCGATGATGGAGACGACGGTTATGCCCATCAGGTTCATCACTTCAAGCCCGGACCTGGGAAGGTAAAGAGGCATGGTAACCAGCAATATCAGGAAAAGGATGAGCAGCACCCACTGCGTTTTGGTACGTATGATGGCCGTATCCGTATTGTATGAGTAATTACGTATACCGCAGGGCAAACTCATCGCCTATATCCTCTCTATTCTCTCTTCACCGAAGAGACCGTAAGGCCTGATCAGCATGACAACTATGATGATAACGAACGGTATCAGCTCCTTGATGCCGGGACCCAGCAGCGGTGTCAGATAGCCGGCGCCCACATTCTCGCACAGTCCGATGATGGGTCCGGCCACCATGCAGCCGATGAACGAGTCGAGGCCTCCCAGTATTACAACCGAGAAGGACTTGAACCCTGTCTCAACCAGTGCATTGGTTATGCCGCCGATGCTGGATATCAATATCCCGCCTATGGCCGCCACCACGCAGGCAAAGATCCAGGACATGGAGAAGATGCTGGTGATGGGCACGGCGCACGCCTGCACGGCCAGCTGGTCGTCAGCGCTGGCCCGCATGGCGATTCCCATCTTGTGGTATTTAAAAAACAGCGAGAGCAGTATGAACAGGATAATCGAAATGCCCGCCGCCCACAGGTACTCCTGCGATATGACGGCGGTGCCGATGGTCACCGGCTCCCGGGGGAAGAGCACCGGCAGCCTGGCGATGCTAATCGGCCAGGCCATGGTCACAACTCCCTCCAGAAAATATCCGATGCCCAGTGTGACCGCTATGAGGGAAAGAATCGGCTGACCGATCATGGGACGCAGGGTGAACCGCTCGATCATCCAGCCCAGGAATATGGCAAACAGTATTGTCAGCAGCATGCCGGCCCATATCGGGAGTTTGAAATCGACCAGCGTGCTGTAGGCAAACCAGGAGCAGATGAGCACCAACTGGCCCAGCGCCAGGTTGGCCACGCGGCTCGATTTCCAGATAAGCGCAAAGCCCAGCGCGATGAGAGCATAGATCATTCCCACCGCCAGCCCGGTCAGCGTGTACTGCAGCAATTGTTCCATATCAGATATCCCAGATCCTTATTAAAGTGGAGACATTGCCCTTCCTCCCGTCCCGGTAGGTCACCGAGGCGTCGACCTTGAGCGAGTCTTCGCCGCCGTAAATAGCGTCTATAACGGGTTTATAGCGCACTTCCATAAACTCGCGCCTGAGCTTGCGCGTTCTGGTCAGCTCGGATTCATCGGGATCGAATTCTTTGTGCAACAGCATATACCTTTTCACCCTGGAAAGCTCAGGCAGGTAGCTGTTGACCCGCAGCAGGTCCTTCCTTATCAGGTCCGCCACCTCCTGTTTCTGTGAAAGGTCGACGAAAGTCGTATAGGTTATGCCGTTGCGCTCCGCCCACTTGCCTACCATGGCGAAGTCGATATTGATCATGGTTGCGACAAAGGACTTGTCCTTGCCGCCGATCACCATAGCGTCCTTGATATAAGGGCTGAAGCGCAGCCTGCCCTCGATATACTGCGGGGCATATCTGGCGCCGCTGATCAGGCTGCCCATGTGCTCCAGCCTGTCCAGGAATATCAGGTGGCCTTTATCACTGATGTTTACGGCATCGCCGGTATGCACCCACCCGTCCTTTTTTATCCTGGCCGTTTTTTCTGGCTCGCCCAGGTATGCTGTGAAAGTGCAATCGCTCCTGACCAGAAGTTCGCCCTCTCCCGATACCCTGACCTCGACCCCCAGGGCCGGCCTTCCCACGCTCTGAAAATCGATATCACCCTTTGTATGCGATGAGATAAATCCGGCCTCAGTGCTGGCATAGGTTTGTCTCAGCTCGATACCGAGCGCATGGATGAGCTTGAATGTATCCAGGCTGAGCACCGAGCTGCCGGTTACGGCGAAACGCACATTGCTCAGTCCCAGACGATCTTTAAGCGGTCTGAGCAGCATCAGGTGCGCCAGCCGGTAGAGCGTGTTCCAGAATAGTCCCGGTTTTTCGTCATCGAACTTAAACTCCGCCATTTTATATCCCACAGGCATCAGCAGGCGGTAGAAGAATCGCTTAAGCGGATGCGCATCGGTAATCTTGACCTGTATTTCGCTCACGAGGCTTTCCCACTGGCGCGGCCCGTATATAGCGAAATCGGGGCCGACCTCGCGGGTATCCTCAGCGATGGTGTCCGGCTCCTCGGCGAAATTCAAGCGCGCCCCGGTCAGCAGATGAGGGATGGTGGCGAAATAGCTGTCGCCCACCCAGGCGGCCGGGAAATTCGAAACGAGATCGTCTTTGATATCCAGCGGATAGACGCTGACAAAACCGCGCGCTGTATTGACCAGTGCCCTGTGTGTCAGGATGGCCCCTTTGGGCAGACCGGTGGTGCCTGACGTGTAATAGATGAAGGCGGTATCATCCGGCCGTCCCTCCGACAAATTCCGTTCGAAAAGGCCGGGTACGGTCTGTTCATGGGCTGCACCCAGCTTCATCACGGCATCGAAGCTGAGCAGGCGCGCATCATCGTAGTTCCCCAGCCCCTTGGGGTCCCAGTAGATGATCTTCTGTATGGAGGGGAGCGCGTCGCATATCTCCAGGAACTTGTCGGTCTGCTCCTGGTCGTTGACCAGCGCGAACCTGGCGCCCGAATGGTTGGCTATGTATTTTAGCTCGGAGGGGATGGAGTCCACGAAGGCGCCGGTGGCCACGCCTCCCGCAGCCTGGGCTGCAAACTCACCCCAGAACCACTCCGGCTCGTTATCGCCGATGATGCAGACGACGTCGCCTTTTCTCAGCCCGAGGCTTACCAGGCCGAGGGAAAAATATTTGACATGCTTATAGTAGTCGGCCCAGCTGTACCGGTGCCAGATTCCGCGCCTTTTTACGCACATGGCGGTCTGGCCGCTCCACCTCAGGTGGTTGGCTTCGATGAGTTGTGGAATTGTATATGTGTCGATCATGGGAACTTAGGGGGGCGGTGGTCTGTCGACGGGGACCGCCCAGATCAAAAGAGTCTAAACATCTCGGCAACTTTTTTAAAGCCGTCGAGGGCGCCGTCGAGGGTGCTGTGATTAACGCAGTAGGAGATTCTGAAAAAGCCGGGGCTGCCAAAGCCCCTGCCCGGTACTGTCATAACATTCATTTTCTGCAGCTCGTGCACGAATTCCACATCATTCTCTATGGGCGTTCTGGGGAACATATAAAATGCCCCCTGTGGTTTCACCACCTTGTACCCCATACCGGTCAGGTTATTATACAGAAAATCGCGCTTCTCCTGGTACTCCGGTATTGACACAGTCACATGCTGCAGGTGCCGGACGATGTTCTGCATCAAGGCGGGCGCATTGACGAATCCGAGTATGCGGTTGCAGAAAATTAGACCGCTGACGATCTCCTCCTTGTTCTCCAGGGCCGGGTGCACGGCAATGTAGCCGATCCTTTCTCCCGGGAGGGCCAGATCCTTGGAATGCGAAGTGGCAATCATCGCCCTGTGGTATGTTTGCAAAATGGGCACATAGCTGAGTCCATCATACATCAGACTACTGTAAGCTTCGTCGCTGATCAGGTAAATGGGGATTTTCAGCGTCTTCTCCCTGAGTTCCAGCACATAACCCAGTTTTCTGACAAACGCTTCGTTGTAGACCACGCCCGTGGGATTGTTGGGGGAGTTGATAATAATAGCTTTAGTCCTCGCATTTATCTTGCGCTCGAGCTGATCGAGATCAGGGAGGAAGTTATCATCAGTGGGAAGGACTACTGTAACCCCGCCGTGGTTATCGATATAGTTATCGTATTCCATGAAAAAGGGCGCGAATACGATCACTTCGTCACCAGGGTTCAACAGTGTTTTTAGGATTACATTGATGGCGCCCGCCGCGCCCACGGTCATGATAATATCCTGGAACGCCACCTCCATATTGTTTTCATGGGAAACCTGCTTGGCTACCGATCTCCTGGTCTCTTCGTAGCCGGCGTTCTCCATATAGCGGTGCATGCCGGCCATGGGATTTTCGCTCAGTTTCCGCAGGAGATGTTTGAATTCGGCGGGGGGCTCGATAATGGGGTTGCCCAGAGAGAGGTCGAACACGTTGTGCTCGCCGTGTTTCTTCTTCAGGACGGCAGCTTCCTCGAACATGCGTCGCACCCAGGATCCCGACTCCATGCGCGTGCGGACGTTATCAGATATTGACACCGGCAGCTGCCTCCCTTCCCGCTTCAAAAGCGCGTTTATTCAGCTCCAGAATTTTGGCCTGCAGGTGCTTTGCCATGCCCTTCTGCCACTGCGCATCCGTTATTTTAAATGGCAGGAAACGTGATAAATAACCCAGCATGAAGATGTTCAAGGTGCGCACGTCGCCCAGGTCTGCAGCCCTTTCCGTCCCGTTGATAAGGTAAACGGATTTGGTTACACGCCGGAACGATCCCAGTACAGTCTCGTCATCCGGATATACCTGCGTGCCGAGCGATATCGAAAGTGGGGGAATGGCCAGGTTATTGATGATCACAGCCCCGCCCGGCCTCAGATATCCGACCCACCTGGCGGCCTCCAGCTTCTCAAAGGCGAGGAGTATATCTGCTTCGCAGGTATTTATCAATGGCGCCCAGACCTTTTCGCCCATACGCAAATGGCTGGTGACGCTGCCTCCCCGCTGTGCCATGCCCAGCGTATCTGTCTTTTTAACATCCAGGCCGATATCCAGAGCGACATCGCCCAGTATATCGCTGGCGAGTATGATGCCCTGTCCGCCCACGCCCACCATCAGCACGTCCTGTTTGCCCTGGCTCTTCATTATGTGGTCTTTTCCTCTACAACAATAGCCTTTTTCGGGCAGATCTGCTGACAGATGCCACAGGAGTCGCCCATGCAGGTGCCTGCCTCAATATAAACCCTGCCGTCTTTTTTCTGGATAGCCGGGCAGCCTATCATCAGGCATACGCCGCAATCGTTGCAGACGTCCTGATCGACGCTGCGTTTATTCTTGCGCACTTTGTTCGTAACGGCGCACTTGCCCCGCACGATAACCACCGAGAGCTGCTCGCTGTCGAGGGCCGACCTGATGGCGGACCTTACGGATTTAATATCGAAGCTATCCACAACCTGTAAATTCTTTACTCCGGCCCCCTCGATAACCCTGGCGATGTCTACCTTCTGCGTGACGATGCCCTGCGCCGACCTGCCGGAGCCCGGATGGTCCTGGTGGCCGGTCATGGCCGTGGTGCCGTTATCCAGTATGATCACGGTTATCTTCGCATCGTTATAGATGGCGTCTATGATCCCCGTGATGCCCGAATGCATGAAGGTGGAATCGCCGATAACGGCGGCCACCTTGCTGCTGACGCCGGCCTTGACCAGGCCGATGGCCTGGCCTATGCTGGCCCCCATGCAGGCTGTGGTATCCATGGCGCGCAGGGGCGGATAGGTGGCAAGAGTGTAGCATCCGATGTCGCCGGTAATGATGAGGCCGGTCTCCTTCTCCGACTTGCCCCTGGCATCCAGCACCCTGGCCCTCTTTCCGATGGTGCTGAGCACAAAAAAAACACCGGCATGCGGGCATCCGGCGCACAGCAAAGGCGGACGTCCCGGCAGGTTGCCGGCCGACGCCGCTTCAACCGTTGCTTGATCGGGGGGAATGAGCTCCGCTTTGACAGCCGCATGGCGCACAGCGCCTGTGCTCAGTTCACCGTGGCGTGGGATATGCTGTTTTCCTTCGACCTTGATGCCCATAGCCTTTATATGCTCTTCCAGGAAGGGGTCCAGTTCCTCCACAACGAAAAGCCTGTTCACTTTACCGGCAAAGCGCTTTATCAGTTTGGGGGGCAGGGGATAAACCATCCCGAGTTTCAGGAATGATGCTCCGGGAAACGCTTCCCTGGCATACTGATATCCCACGCCGCTCGAGACGATGCCGGTGCGGCTGTCACCTTCGACGCTAATATTGAGCGGGGTCTTCTCGGCCAGAGCGGTCAGTTCTTCCATGCGGCTGTGCATGTACGGAACCCTCAGCCGCGCATGCCCGGGCAGCATCACATACTTCTCCACGTGGTGATGGAAAAACCTGTCCCTCGCAGCTCTCAGCGCATTCATATCAACCTCAACGACGGACTTAGAATGCGCGACCCTGGTGGTTATCCTGAAAAGAACCGGTGTATCGTACTTTTCGCTGATTTCATAGGCCGCAGCCATGAAATCGTACGCTTCCTGGCTGTCTGCAGGCTCAACCATGGGCACCCTGCCCAGATGGGCGAAATGCCGGTTGTCCTGTTCGCCCTGGGAGCTGTGTATGCCGGGGTCGTCTGCCGATACCACTACCAGTCCGCCGTGCACGCCGGTCGTGGCCGCCGCCATGAAAGGATCGGCTGCCACGTTCAGTCCCACGTGTTTCATTGAGACCAGTGTCCGCACTCCCGCGTAGGAAGCGCCCAGTCCCACTTCCATGGCGACTTTCTCGTTGGTAGACCATTCGGCGTAAAGGTCCTTGAAGGTCGCCATGTTCTCCAGTATCTCCGTGCTGGGAGTGCCGGGATAGGCGGTGGCCACCCTTACACCGGCGTGGTATGCGCCCAGGGCGATGGCCTCGTTGCCGGACAGCAGCTTACGACTTTTGCTCATGAGATATGCGGACAAATTAAAATTTGAAGCCTAATTATAATAGCAGCAGGCGGACAAGTTCAATCTTTTCCGGCAGGATTAGAACACCTGTGGCCTCTTTTTAAGAGTCTCGATCAGCTTATCCAGAGGTATGGCCGCCAGGGTCAGGCTCTGCAGTCCCCCCGCCGAAAGGTGGATGGCCAGTTCAGCCGCCTTTTCATTATTGGGCGCGTCGATAATATGCACAAAGTCGTACTGCCCCAGCAGAGCATACTGGGCCAGTATTTTTACTCCCATGTATTCGACTTCCTTATTCAGTTCCTTCAGCTTTTCGGGATATTCCTCGATCGCCTTTCTGCCGTCGCCGGTCAGGGTTGAGAGCATCAAATATATGGCCATTGCTACCTCCAAGTAAATAATAGACGGTTGCCTGCTCGATACGGGAGATTTTCACGCTGATATCAGGGCATACTCATTTTATCATTTAACGCTTTAGCTGATGCAATCACAAAGATAATAGGGACGGTCATTTTCTGACAGCAACAGGACCGGGACTTGACAGATTTGCGGATACTCATAGTAATATAATATACTGTTTTGGAACTGCCGTCGTGGCAGACAGTGAACAAATATACATTTAAATGCACGCTAACAAATATATCTACCGATAGTGGCTCTGGATAAGCTGCCGGATCTTCCCGGCGGCGCTGGAGTCACGAATCCACCCCAAGGTTGGTTCCTTTAATCACCGTTGTTCCCGAAATATTTTCTTAGTGGAGGTATATCTATGAAAAGGTCTGTGCTTATTCAGGTATTAATGGCAGCGCTGCTGGTTATTTCTCTGGCGGCATCCTGCGGCCCGGCGCCCGCAGCGCCTTCGGCCAATACCCCGGCCGCGCCGGCGGTCACCGATAACAAGACGTATGAATTGACCTACAGCGTATTCTTCCCTCCGGTGCATTACAACTCCATCCTGGCCCAGAAGTTCGCCGATGAGGTCAACGCCCGCACCAACGGCAGAGTCAAGATCACGGTATTCACGGGCGGCACTCTGACCAAGGCGCCGCAGGTATACGACGGTGTTGTCAACGGCCTTTCGGATATGGGCATGTCGGTTGTCTCATATACCATGGGACGCTTCCCGGCGGCCGAGCTGGTGGAACTGCCGCATGGTTATCTCAACGGATATGTTGCCACCAGGGTGGCCAACGATTTTTATAACGAATTCAAGCCCAAGGAATTCGACGATGTGCATGTCCTGTATTTCCATGCCCACGGTCCCAGCGCCATTCTCTCGGTTAAGAAACCGGTAAAGCAGATGGAGGATCTTAAAGGCATGGTTATCAGGTCCACCGGAGTCGGCGCCAGCATTATCGAGGCGCTGGGTGGAAAGGGATACGGCGCAGCCCAGAACGAAGCCTATGAGCTGATGTCCAAGGGAACCATCGATGGCAGCTACACACCCCGCGAGGTGCTGAAGGGGTGGAAGCAGGCCGAGGTGGTGAAATACGTCACGGAATGTCCCGAGGTCGGCAGCACCGCCAATATGTTCGTAGTCATCAACAAGGCCAAGTGGGACAGCCTTCCTCCCGATATCCAGAAGGTTTTCACCGATGTCAGCAACGAGTGGATCGATAAACACGGCATGGTCTGGACCTGGTATGACATCGCCGCCATGCAGTTCTTCAAGACCTTCGACGGCCGCGAGGTCTTCCAGCTTTCTCCCGAAGAGGCCGCCAGATGGGTCGAGGCTACGAAGTCGCTGAAGGACCAATATATTACAGAGAGGAATGCCAAGGGCCTGCCCGCCGACCAGTATGAGAAATTCCTCATGGAGAAGGCGCAGTACTGGGCCGGCAAGACTCCTACCGACCAGCAGTGTACAGATTTCGTCAACTCCATAGTCACGAAATAAAATAGCTGAAGCTTTAATCGGTTTATACGGGTGGCAGCGCTGATAGAGGCTGCCACCCATAATGATGTCAAGATGTTCGACAAGTTTGAAAAGGCCGTAACCGGCATCGCCGGCTGGTTTAACTGGGTCGCCTGCGCCAGCCTTATGGGCATGGTAGCCCTGGTGCTGATCGATATCTGCGGAAACAAGTTCTTCAAAATGCCTCTCACCGGCGGTATCGAGCTGGTCAGCCTGCTCAGTGTAATGGCGATCTCGTTCGCCATAGCACAAACCCAGGTCGCCCACGGACATATCGAAGTAGATATGCTGGTCAGAAAATTGCCTCGCACGCCGCAGAAGGTGATATCGGTTATCGTTCAGTGTTTCAGCATCAGCCTTTTCCTGATATTGATGTGGCAGAGCTACACCTACGGCCTGGCGCTGCAGGCCAGCGGTGAGGTCTCAATGACGGTGCGCCTACCTTACTATCCGTTCGTGTGGGCGCTGGGGCTCTGCAGCCTTGTGGTGGTGCTGGTGCTCATTATGCAGATGATCAAGATGCTGAGGGCTTCGTAACGAGATGGATAATATTCTGCTCGGCGTCTTTGGCGTGATAGTCCTGGTGGCCATCTTCCTGCTGCGCATGCCGGTAGGATTCGCCATGGCCTTCGTGGGGCTGATCGGATTCAGCATCGTGGTCTCTCCGGCCGCCGGTATGACGCTGGTGGCCCGTGACTTCTTCGATGTGTTTTCATCGTATTCTTTGACGGTTATCCCCATGTTCACCTTGATGGGCTGCATCGCCTCCGAGTCGGGTATGAGCAGGCGGCTCTACGATGCGGGCTATGTGCTGTTCAGCAAGTTCCCCGGCGGGCTGGCCCTGGCCTCGGTCATCGGATGCGCCGGGTTTGCCGCCATCAACGGCTCCACCAGCGCCACCGCCGCCGCCATGGGCAAGGTTTGTATACCCGAGATGAAGCGCTATAAATATGACGATTCGCTGTCAACCGGTATCGTGGCTGCGGCTGGCACCCTTGGCATTATGATTCCGCCCAGCACCATTTTCATTGTCTACGGCATACTTACCGAGCAGTCTATCGGGAAGCTGTTCATGGCTGGTGTCTTCCCCGGTCTGCTGATTGCAGCGCTGCTGATAATCGCGGTCGCCATTGTCTGCATGCGCAATCCCCGCCTGGCACCGGCAGGGGAGGCGTCCACTTTCAAGGAGAAGGTGGAGGCGCTGACCGGCATCATTGAGATGCTTTTCCTCTTCTGCTTTGTCATACTGGGACTTTTCTTCGGCTGGTTCAGTCCGACGCAGGCCGGCGCCGCCGGCGTGGCCGGGGCCATACTTATCGGACTGATAACCAGGCAGCTGACCTGGGCCGGCTTCGTCAATGCCCTCAAGGATGCGGTGCGCGTCACCTGTTTCGTGATGATCATCGTTGCAGGCGCCACAGTTTTTGGCCACTTCATCGCCATCACCACCATACCCATGATGTTGACCGATTGGGTTAGCTCCTTGCCCATACCCCCCGTGGCAGTGATGGCTGTTATCATAGTCATTTACATGATCGGCGGCTGCTTTATGGACTCTCTGGCCCTAATTACGTTGACCATACCCATCTTCTTCCCCGTGGTGCTGACACTGGGGCTGGACCCCATCTGGTTCGGTGTCATCATAGTGCTGGTGACCGAGATGGGCGTTATCACCCCGCCCGTGGGCATTAATGTATATGTCATCAAGGGCATTGCGCCCGATGTGCCACTGGAAACTATATTCAAGGGTATAATGCCGTTCCTGATTGCGCTGATTGTAGCCGCAATCATACTACTGGCGTTTCCGCAGATTGCAACCTTCCTGCCGAGTCTGGCAACATATTAGATACACCGCCTGAGTTATTGTGAGGTGATGAGTTGATGATCACGATACCTGAGATGCTGTCCCGTAACGCCAGGATGTATCCCGATGACTGCGCGCTGGTCGAGATCAAGCCCAGCCGTAATTACCGGCGGGAGGTTACCTGGAGGCAGATGGATGAGGAGGCCAATCGCGTGGCCAACGCATTGATTGATATGGGCGTGAAGAAGGGCGACCGCGTGATCCAGTGGATGATGAACTCCATCGAGTGGCTGATCGTATATTTCGGCATATTGAGGAGCGGGGCCTGGATTGTGCCGCTCAATTTCAGGTTCACCACGGGAGATTTCACCTATTGCGTGGAGACATCCGGCGCCAGATTTATCATCGCCGGTGAGGAATTCATCGAAAGGGTCGACGCAGCCAAAAAAAGTATCGGTGGGATAGAGGGTATACTTGCCATTGGCGGCAACCCGCCGGGGTACATGACGGGATACCATGACTGGATCGGCAGGCGTCCGACCTCGCCGCCACACGTTGACATTAGCAGGGATGAGGCCTGCAGCCTGTATTTTACGTCGGGCACCACCGGCACGCCCAAACCGATACTGCTGACACACGATAACCTGCGGTGTGCCGCCGTGACCGAATATGCCCACCATCACCAGCAGAAGTCGGACAATTTCGTTCTCATTCCGCCTCTGTATCATACCGGCTCCAAGATGCACTGGTTCGGCAGCCTGGTCACGGGGGGTAAAGCCACCCTGCTGGGCGAGGTCAGCCCCCGCAGCATACTTGAGACCGTTCACAGGGAGCGCGGCACGATCGTATGGCTGCTGGTGCCCTGGGCCCACGACATACTGGTGGCGCTGGAAAGCGGGCAGGTGAAAAAAGAGGACTACGACCTGAGCTGCTGGCGGCTGATGCACATCGGGGCCCAGCCCGTGCCCCCTTCGCTGATCAAGCGCTGGATGGCGACATTCCCCGGTATGCAGTACGATACGAACTACGGCTTGAGCGAGTCCACCGGACCCGGCTGCGTGCATCTTGGTGTTGAAAACGTGCACAAGGTGGGCGCTATCGGAAAAGCCGGGTTTAACTGGGAGACCAGGATAGTCGGTGACGGAGGCGAAGTGCTGGGGACAGGCCGCATCGGCGAGCTGCTTGTGAGGGGCGAGGGTGTGATGAAGGAGTACTACCGCAATCCGGAGAAAACCACCGAGGTGCTACGCGACGGCTGGCTATATACCGGTGATATGGCCAACATGGACGAGGATGGATTTATCTATTTGGTCGACAGGAAAAAGGACGTCATCATCACAGGCGGTGAAAACATTTTCCCGGTCGAGGTGGAGGATGCCATCCATAACCTGGATTCTGTGAACGATGTGGCCGTCATCGGAATTCCCGATCAAAGGTTGGGCGAGATCGCCATTGCCATTGTTGACCGCAAGGCCGGCGCAAGCGTCAGCGAGCAGGAGATCATCCAATATTGCTTTGATAATCTGGCCAGGCACAAGGTACCCAGGAAGGTCGTCTTCGACAAGGTGCCCAGAAATCCCACCGGCAAGATCGAGAAACCCCTGTTACGTAAAAAATTCAGTTCGCTTACCGGCGCCGGCTGATTACCGCCTCATCGCCATATTACCGCTGTACCTGCCTGCACTGCACCTGACTTTGTGCAGTATAAACGTATTAAGATATAATTTTACCCTCAGGAGGGTATTTTGCTTAAAACTCATAGTTGCGGCCAATTGCGGGCTAAAGATTCCGGCAGGGAAGTTACCCTGGCCGGATGGGTGCACAGGCGCAGGGATCACGGCGGGCTGATCTTTATCGATCTGCGCGACCGTGAGGGGATAACTCAGGTGGTCTTTAATCCGGAGTTTGTGCCCGATATGCATGCCGTGGCCAACGGGCTGCGCAATGAGTTTGTGATTCAGGTTGTGGGTACGGTGTCCGGCAGGCCGCAGGGTACGGAGAACCTCAAATTACCCACAGGTGAGATCGAGATACTCGCCGCAAGGCTCAAAGTACTCAATACTTCCAAAACACCTCCATTTTACATAAATGAAGAGGTCGATGTAGATGAAGCGCTTTTACTGAGATACCGCTACCTCCACCTCAGGCGGGCGGGCATGCGGGACAACCTGCTGCTGCGGCACCGCGTCATCAAGTATATGAGGGACTTCCTCGACGCCAGGGGTTTTGTCGAGGTTGAGACTCCAATCATGATCAAGAGCACGCCGGAGGGCGCCAGGGACTACGTTGTTCCCAGCCGCATCCATGCGGGCAAGTTCTATGCGCTGCCCCAGTCACCGCAGCAGTTGAAGCAGCTGCTGATGGTGGCGGGCATAGAGAAGTATTATCAGGTGGCACGTTGTTTCCGCGATGAGGACACTCGGGCCGACCGGCAGCCCGAGTTCACTCAGCTCGATCTGGAGATGAGCTTCGTGGATGAGGAGGACATCCTCATACTGCTGGAGGAGATGTTCACCGGGCTTGTTGAAACCGTTACGCCGGAAATGCGCCTGGTTAAACCATTCGTCAGAATGTCTTATGCCGAGGTAATCGAAAGGTATGGCACCGACAAACCGGATATTCGGTTCGGGCTGGAACTGAAGGACGTCTCGGATATAGTGGAGTCCAGTCCGTTTGCCGTATTCAAGACGGCTATCCATGAAGGGGGCAGGGTCAGGGGGATTTGCCTGCCCGGCTGCGCCGGCTATACGCACAAGCAGATAGACGAGCTAACGGAGCTGGCCAAATCATGCGGCGCCAAAGGACTTATAACGCTGGCATGGCTGCAGGGTGGAGCTGGCGAGTATAAGACCGTTAGCACCGACCAGGTTAAGTCAGTTGCTGCCAAATATCTCGATATCGAACAGGTCAGACGGATACTGGAAAAGTTTTCAGCGCACCCCGGAGACCTGATACTGGTTGCTGCTGGACAGCCCGCCGTGGTGAACAAGGTGCTGGATGAGCTCAGGCGCGAGATGGGCAGGCGGCTGGAGCTATGCGACCCCAACCTGATGGCCTTTGTCTTTATCACGAATTTCCCTCTCTTCGAGTGGAGCAGCGAAAGGAACATGTGGGATTCCATGCATCACCCCTTCACAGCTCCCTTCGAAGGTGACATCCCCCTGCTGGACAGCGATCCTGGTAAAGTGCGCGCCCGCCACTATGACATCGTCTGCAACGGCTACGAGCTATCCAGCGGGAGCATCAGGATACACACCCGCGCCATGCAGGAGAAGATATTTCATGTCCTCGGATATAAGAAAGAAGAGGTCGAGGACAAGTTCGGAAGTTTCCTCGATGCGCTGGAGTACGGCGCACCACCGCATGGCGGCGTCGCGCCCGGCATCGACCGCTTTGTAATGCTGCTGACGCACAGCAAGAGCATACGGGATGTTATCGCCTTCCCCAAGAACCAGGCCGCAATAGACGTCATGACAGACGCTCCCTCGGCCTTATCGGAAGAACAGCTGCGTGAGCTTAATTTGAAAATAATCGAACCGCAGGTTTAAGCCGTATCTTTTTGAAGACCAATTTTCCAATGATATAATAATTCAAGGTGAAAGTTTGATATGAAGACTACTTCTGAAAAAATCGAGAACTGCCAGGTTGCCCTGAACGTCGAGATGGAGGGGCCTGAAACAGAGAAATATATGGGCATCGCACTCGACCACCTGGCTAAAAGAGTTGTTCTGCCCGGCTTCAGAAAGGGTAAAGCGCCCGTCTCGCTGGTAGAGCAGCACGTCGGCAAGCAGGCGATTCTGCAGGAAGCACTGGAACATCTGGTGCCGGAAGCCTACGAAGAAGCTTTAAAAAACGAGTCCATACTGGCCATCGACCAGCCCTCCATAGAGCTGGTGCAGCTCGACCCTGTCATATTCAAGGCGATTGTCCCTACCAAGCCCGAGGTCACGCCCGGCAATTACCACGATATCAAAATGGAAATGGGCAAAAAGGAGATAGGCGAGGACGATATCAACCAGGTTATCGAGCAGCTACAGATGCAGTTTGGGTCACTTGTTCCGGCGGAGCGGGCTATCGGCTTCGGCGATATAGTGACTATGGATATTGAAGGCAAACGCGGGGAGGAGGACATACTGTCTCGTAAGGATGCCGCTTATGAGGTCAGCCAGGGCGCCAAGTATCCGGTTCCCGGTTTCGCTGAGAAGATCGAGGGAATGAACAAAGATGAGGAAAAATCGTTCGAGATTGCCTTCCCCGAGGACTATGAGATCAAGGAAATAGCCGGCAAACAGTACTCATTCAGCGTGAAAGTTAAAGAGGTCAAAGAGAAAAGCCTGCCGGAGATCAATGACGAGTTTGCTATAAACGCCGGCAGCGAAAATGTAGCCGATCTGAGGGAGAAGATTAAAAACGGGCTGCAGGTGCGCGCGGACGAGAGCCTGAAGCGGGATTTTGAGCACAAGCTGATTACCGCTCTTATCGAGCAGAGCACCATAGATTTCCCGCCCGTACTGGTGGAGAGGGAGGTGGATCATATCATCAACGAAGAGGCCCGGAATTTCTCCGACGGAGTCAAAGGGCTGGAGAATTACCTGACAAATGCTAAAAAGACCATGGAACAGCACCAGGACGAACTCAAGCCGGCGGCTTCCGACCGTGTCAAGGCCTACCTGGTCACCAGCAAGATCGCCGAGCTCGAAGGTATAACCGTCAGCGATGAGGAAGTCGACCAGTCCATCGAGAAGATGGCGGGTGAAGATCCCGGACGTAAAGAGGAGATTAAGGCCTTATTCAACCAGCCGCGTCCGCATGAGTCGCTCAGGGATATGATGGTCATCAACAAAGCTATGGATTTCCTGACCAAACTTGTTACAGGTCAGGAAAATAATATAAACACGGAGGAAAATGATGGAAAAGTCACCACTTAACATAATACCAACGGTAATCGAAAGCAGCGCCAGGGGAGAGCGCTTCATGGACATCTACTCGTTGTTGCTCAAGGAGAGGATCATCTTCCTGGGCACGCAGGTGGACGATCAGATAGCGAATGTGATCGTCGCTCAATTGCTGTATCTGGCCAGGGAGGATCCCGAGAAAGACATCAGCCTTTACATCCACTCGCCGGGCGGAGTCGTAACGGCGGGGCTGGCCATCTACGACACTATGCAGCTTATTCAGCCCGATGTCTCCACCATCTGCGTGGGCTCGGCATACAGTATGGGCACGGTACTGCTGTGCGCCGGCGCCAAGGGAAAAAGGTATGCCCTGCCCAATTCGACGATACATATGCATCAGGGCCGGGCGGGCACACAGGGACAGATAACCGACATCAAGATCGCCGCCAAGGAGTTCGAGAGGCTGGATGAGCTGGTGGCTAAGATACTTTCAAAGCACACCGGCCAGTCGCTGGAGAAGATCCGGCAGGATACGGACAGGGATATCTACTTCGACACAAAGCAGGCAGTGGAATACGGCCTGATAGATAATGTGCTCTCAGCGGCGGTCAAGAAAGAAAAGAAGTAATCAGTCGGATAACTCGCGGTCGATCTCTGCGGTTAGATCATAACCTGATATGGGTTGTCCGCGGCTGTCCAGCAGTCTTTTACGGCTGTCTATGCTTATTCTTCCCTGGCTGAATGAACGCAGGGTGTGGATGATGAGCGGAGTCTCCCTGACGAAACCGCTCTTTCGAATCATCTTGAATAGAGTGTTTTCCTCTCCCTCGGAGTTTTTAATTTCCTCCGCTGAGCGCTTTCCCGGTGCGTCCCAGAGAGTGTCGAAGGGGCCGCCCCGTATGGAATATCGGCAGAACGAGATTACGGGACCCCTGTCCAGATCGGGCGTGACAAGGTGTATCATAACGCCCGACTCAGCCGCCCCCTCCCTTATCAGCTGCCAGATGACCTCCTGCCAGGTGCCCTTGGGTCCGGTCGGCAGGGCCGGGTGCAGGTTGATCATATCGAATTTGCTGCACATCTCGGGTCCCACTATCAGCATGTAACCTGCCAGCATGCATATGTCCACCCTGAAATCGGCCAGTCCGGCCATCACCCGGCGGTCGTATTCCAGCCTCCAGTCCGGAAGTTTCTCGTCCTTGACGCCCACCTGCTGACGCACGCCGGCTGCGAATTTTTTTACAGAGGATGTCACCAGTGGGATAGAGTACTGCCTGACGTGGGACAGGAAATAGTCGGTTTTCTCCGATTCGCCGGGCTCGCGGCTGCAAAAGACAAACTCAATGCGGGCGTCAAGGCCGCCGCTGCGTATTGTGGAGACCACTGCATCCAGCAGCTTCCTGGAGCTGTCACCCCGCGCTGTGGAAAACCACCCGATCTTCAACATCTTTCCGACTATTTATTAATGTTCTTGTCCACCCTGGCCGTCACACTGAGCAGATGTATCAGCACGCTTGACTTCCTGCTGTGGATGGTCGCGTTCTTGAGAGAGGTCAGAAACTCCTGCGGACCGTTGAAATCATTCATTTCAACAATTGCGTAGCCCAGTTCCGACGGACTGTGAGCGTCCGATCCGGCGCTGATCAGTGTATCGTGACGCCGGGCCAGGCTGAGCGCCCTCTTTTCCGTGCCCGGGAAAAGGCTGCGCGAGTTGTATACTTCGATGATATCCACGTTATCCGCCAGCTTCTCCAGCACCTTCGTATTACGAAAGGCCGACGGCCTCACCATGTCGTAGGGATGAGGTATGCAGATCAGACCGCCCTGGTCGCGTATGCGCTTCACAGTCTCGTCCACCGATATCCTGTCCGGTATGTCTTCTTGCAGGAACATGCCCATGATCTCGCCGTAGGGGGTGCGCACTTCCTCGCATATAATGATCTTGATGGGGGACATCTTGCTCATTTCACGTGCCCCCAGAGTGGTGCCATGGTCGGCTACGCCGATACAGTTGATGCCTTTAGACTGGCAGGCTGCGATCAACTGCTCATATGACATGTATGAGTCGATCGAGTGCCAGGTATGGACATGCAGGTCGGCCCTGAGCAATATCAGACCCTCTCCAGATACTGGCCGGTCCGGGTGTCGACCTTGATGGTATCGCCCGTGTTTATAAAGAATGGAACCTGTATGGTGATGCCGGTCTCCATCTTGGCGGGCTTGCCGCCGGCGCTGGCGGTGTTTCCCTTGAAACCGGGGCCCGTCTCAGCGATTTTCAATTCGACCGAGATCGGCAGCTCCACGCCTATGGGAACGCCCTTGTGTATGAGCAATTCCATGTTCATATTCTCTTTGAGGTAGTTGATTGTGTCGCCCATCAATACCTTGTCAACGGCCATCTGCTCGTAATTCTGATTGTCCATGAAGTGATAAAGGTTGCCGTCGTTGTAAAGGAACTGGACCTGGCGCCTTTCCAGAAAGGCCTTGGTGAATTTCTCGCTGGCCTGGAATGATTTCTCAACGATATGTCCGGCCTTGACGTCTCTCAGCCTTATCCTGATCTGAGCTGAGCCCCTGCCCATCTTAATGTGCTGGTAGTCAAGCACCTGATAAAGCTGCCCGTCCAGCACAATGGTGATACCTTTCTTAAGCTCGCCGGCGTCGATCATGATGTTATTCCTCCGTTTAGACGGGACTTTTTACCTGCGGTGGTCAGGGCCAGCGCTTTTCCTCCATTGATAGTGACAGTATCTTCGATCCTGACTCCACCCCATCCGGGCAGGTAGATCCCGGGCTCGATAGTAAAGACCATTTTCTCCAACAGTATATCATCCGCGGACGGTCCTAGGCGCGGCCATTCATGCGCATCCAGACCAATGCCGTGGCCCAAACCGTGTCCGAAGTTCTCTCCATAGCCGGCTTTATCAATAATATCACGAGCAAGTTTGTCCGCAGTACCGGCAGTCATGCCGTCTTTGACCAGGGCCATGGCCGTCGTCTGGGCGCCCAGAACGGTATTGTATACCATGTTGTACCGGTCATCCATTTTGCCGATTATATAAGTGCGAGTCATATCGCAGCAATAGCCGTTTACCCTGGCCCCGAAATCGATGGTCACGGGCTCCCCTTCTTCGATGGCCCTATCCGTTGGCCTGGCATGCGGCAGCGCCGAGTTGGGGCCCGAGGCCACGATTATCTCGAACGGCAATGGCTCGCTCCCTTCCTGCCGGATGCAGCTTTCGATCTGCCAGGCCAGCTGTCTCTCGGTCAATCCTGCCCTGATGGTGGGCGCGATCCTTTCCAGACACCGGTCTGCAATAGCGCAAGCCTTTTTAATGTCTGCCAGCTCTTCTGTATCCTTGATGGAACGCAGCTTTTCAACCATACCCCTGACAGGTATGACCTTGAAATTGTCCGCGGGGGATTGCGCGCACCGGCAGACGGAATGATAGGTGGTCAGCGGCAGATGGTCGGACTCAACACCGAGCTCGCTGATGGCCATACCGGTTACGATGCCGGACAGCCAGCTGCTGATATCTCCTTTAATATATACGATCTCAAGGCTGGGCGATTGTTGACGCGCCTGCTCGATGTAGCGAAAGTCCACCGCCAGGCAGGCTTTGTGAGCAGAGATAACGAGCCATCCCGCGCTGCCGGTGAATCCTGAGAGATAACGCCGGTTGCTGGCGGATCCGATGAGTGCGCCGTCTATGCCGTGTGCGGCGAAGGCATCGCGCAGTGAAGACAATCGGTTCAAGCTGCTGCTCCCGATATCACCGGTAAATTTTGGCGGTGGTCACAGTATCAGGCCTTCTTTTTACGCGCGTGGTAGGTTTTTCGCTGGCCGAAGATTTTTTTAGTCGTCTTGCATTCAGGATATTTGCTGCAGGCCAGGAATTTACCATAGCGCCCGGTGCGTATAACCATGGCCTCACCGCAGTTGGGGCATTTCTCATCCGAAGGCTCGGGGGCGGGTCCGCGGTTGACGGCCACATTCTTCTTGCCCGTGCAATTGGGATAATCGGAGCATGCCCAGAATTTGCCGAAGCGGCTTGATTTCAGGACCATGTCCTTGCCGCATTCAGGGCACTTCTCCTCGGATTTGATTACTACCTTTTGCAGCTTCTCCTGCGCCCGGGTAAGGTCGTTCTCGAAGGGTGAATAAAACGCTTTGATTACCGTCTGGCGGTCCATCTTGCCCTTGGCGATCTCGTCCAGTTCCGATTCCATTCTGGCCGTGAAATTGAAATCGATGATATTGGGGAAATTGCTCACCAGCAGGTCATTGACAATGATCCCGATCTCCTCCGGCCTCAGCTTGCCGCTGTCCTTGTATACATATTCCCTGTCCAGTATCGTGGAGATAATCGGCGCATAAGTGCTGGGCCTGCCTATTCCCTTCTGCTCCAGCGCTTTGATCAGCGTGGCCTCCGTATAGCGCGGGGGAGGCTGGGTAAAGAACTGCTCGGGGAACAGGTCCAGCAGGTTCAGGGACTCACCTTCCTTCAACTGTGGTATGCTGGTGGACTTGAAATCATCGAACTCGTCTTTCTCCTCATCGCGCCCTTCTATGTACAGCGCCATAAAGCCCGGGAACCGCAGCGAGGAAGCTTTGGTGCGCAGCAGGTATACCGTCTTGTTTTTAGAGCAATTAGCTTCGATATCAATGGTCAGCGTATCGAACAGCGCCGCCGACATCTGGCTGGCGACTGCTCTTTTCCAGATCAATTCATAAAGCTGGAACTGGTCCTTGTTGAGGAATTTCTTGATCGCCGCCGGCTCGCGGTGCGCCCTGGTTGGGCGGATGGCCTCGTGCGCTTCCTGCGCCATCTTGACCTTCTTGGTGAAATGCCGGGGTGAAGCGGGCAGGTACTCTTGGGAGAAGTTGTCTGATATATAGGATCGTATCTCCTCAACAGCCGAAGCGGCCATATGGGTGGAGTCTGTCCTCATATATGTGATCAGGCCGGTGTCGCCTTCCTCGCCGATGGGCAATCCTTCATAGAGCTGCTGGGCGATAACCATGGTCTTCTTGGCGGTGAAGTGCAGCTTGCGCCAGGCCTCCTGCTGCATGGTGCTGGTAATGAAGGGCGGCGACGATTGCCGGGCCACCTCTTTTCTCTGTACCGACTTAACCGAGTATTCCGACTGGCGCAGCGCCAGCATAATGCTCTCGCAGTGGTCGGTATCAGGTATATCCAGTTTACCGTTGCCGGCCAG
>CAZDXZ010000003.1:7371-48970 GCA_964509615.1 uncultured Dehalococcoidales bacterium | reverse complement strand
CACGTTTGAAATTTTATGTTAAGCGGAATATAATAGTAAAGTACCTGCAGGTGCGGGAGCCCCTCCGGCGTGCAGTCACCATATAAATGTGAGAATGTTGCCATGGCATCCAGTCAATTCGCAGATATCAGCAAAGACCTGTTCAATCAAATCAAACTGATTGAAACCAGGGTCAAGGAAGATTCGTTCAAGGATGCGGTCAAGATGCTGGCGGTTGCCGAAAAGACCTGCCAGCAGCTCGAGTCATTGATGACGCCGGACAACCAGTTGCAGAGCCATATCGTCAGCAACCGCCGCCAGGAGATGAGCTGGCTACACGACAATATACAACAGGGATTGCAGAAGAAAAAGTCCGGGAAAAGACGGACCACCAAATAAAGTACAGCTTTCTCCTTCAGCTCAAGCCGACTATACTATTTCTTCAGCTATTACCTTGAAAAAATTCCCTGCTATATCCATATACACCACTTGACAAAATATAACATGTTATATTACGATATATCGTAATATATCAATCATGGAGGTATAATATGTTTCATGGAAGGCATTTTGAGCGTGATCGCCGTTCCCGTTTTTTCGAAAAGGGCGACCTTAAATACGTAGTTCTCGATTTGCTAAAGGACAAGCCGGCGCACGGGTACGAGATAATCCGCGCCCTGGAGGACCGCTTCTTCGGATTTTACTCCCCCAGTGCGGGCAGCGTTTATCCCACACTTCAGCTGCTGGAGGATATGGGCTACGTAAAATCGTCCGAGCAGGACGGCAAAAAGGTGTATACCATCACGGATTCCGGCAGGGAATTCCTTAAAGAAAGGGGGGAGACCATGGACAAGATAAAAGCACATATGCACGACTGGTGCAGGGGCGGGCGACATGAGGAGATGCATGACGTTATGCATGAGATGGGCCATCTCGCCAAGAGCGTTATGCGGAAAGCACGGCACATGGACGCGGAAAAGCTCTCGGCCATCAGGGAGATCATCAGCCGCGCCGAGCATGAAATCGAAGCTTTAGCCTGATTTCCTGATCCGAAGATCCACTTAATTGAAATTTGGGGGAGTGGCAAGATGAATAAGAAAAGGATGCTCCTGATCGCCGCCTACCTGATAGGAGCGGCGATTGACGCCGCAGTTTCTATCCCCATGTTCAGCATGGCGTTCAGTGGAAATTACGGCAATGAGGTCAGCTATACACTGGCATCCGGCGCCATTCTCATGATCGGATGGACTTTTCTGCTGCTATGGGCGGCTCATAAGCCTGTGGACCGCAGGGGTGTGCTGCTGATCACACTTGTACCCATAGCCGGCCTTTTCATCACCATACTTGTCATTAATTCACAGGATGCATATCCTCTGGGAATTTTCCTCTTTCGCGTAATCGGAGGCCCCTTGCTGGCTGCCTTTTATATTTTTACCTACCGGTTCTCCAAATCCGTTACAATTGAGAAAGCCTGAAGTTTAATTGACGTAGGAGAAGCTCGATATGGAAAAGAAAGTTCACAATGTTGAGGGGCAGGTAAAGGCAGGGCCCTATTCCCATGCTGTTGAGGCCGGCGGATTCATCTTTGTTTCCGGCACCGGCCCGGTCGACGTGGAACGGAATGTTTTCGAGCTTGAAGATGTGAAGAAGGCGACCGCCATCACGCTCGATAATATACGCAGAATTCTGAAAACAGCCGGCAGCGACCTGGACAGGGTGGTCAAGGCCAATGTATACCTGCGCGATATGGCCGATTTCAGCTCGATGAACGAGGTTTACGCGACCTATTTTAAGGACAGGCAGCCGGCCCGGACCTGCATCGCCGCCAAGCAGTTGCCGGCCAACATTTCAGTTGAGATCGAGGTCATCGCCATTAAATAGGCGACGCCTTGTTCGGATTTAGTAGTATTCCTGCTGTCGCCTCCTCCAGACGTAGACCACTCCCATCATCAGAGCAGTGAGCACCAATCCCATGCTGATGAATAGTATGACGTCCGGATTGATATATTCCTCCACCACGAAGCTGCCCGCCTGCATACCACCAACATATACCGTGTAAGTACCAGGCCGGTCTTGAACCGTGGTGAAGACTATGTCCTTCTTTTTTCCGCTTTCCACCGTCACGCTGCGGACGGCGGCCTCCTCCCCATTGATGAACAGCTATTTAATTGGAATTTCGCCGGAATAGTAATCCGGTCTCACGTTATTATCAATTAGATGAGCTATACCGGCGTTCATAACTTTTTTCATCTCGGCCACAATGCCTCTGCCCTTATTCAGCGTCTTAGCATAGGCAATAGCACTGTTAACCGTTTCCTCTGCGGATGGGCAGGCTTCGCGTATGACATGGAGTTTTACAAGCTCGGTTGCAGTATAGCGCTTGCCGGTAAGCTGAGCTTCGACAACCGTTTGCATGGGTAAAGCCCTTTTGATCAGCGCGTCCATGTAGGGCATAAAAGGTATTCGCAGATCAACCTCAGGAAGACAGAAAAAGCCCCGGTCGGAGCGCATAAAAATAAAGTCAAAACAACAGGCGAGCACCGCACCGCCGGCGAATGCATGGCCTGTAATCGCGGCCACCGTAGGCATGGGATAATGTGTTACACGCCGAAAAAAGTGATCCTGCATGTCAAAGAATTCCTCTATACTCGGATCCCGCTCCGCAATTCCCGCCGCCAGCCAATCCAAGTCCAAACCGTTGCACCAGATCTTCTCATCCGTCGCTTTTACAACAAGAGCGTTTGCCCGAGATATATTCTCTATGTCATCAAGGGCTTTGAGCATCGCTTTTAGGAAATTCAGGTTAAGCCTGTTCTCGCCATTATTCATCGCGATAACAGCGACATTTTCATCCATTGACCACTGGATCAGCGCCATGCAAGACACCCCCGTAGTGATTATTTAATAGATCGCAGCGTAAGCATGCCTGGTGCTTAATCTGAAGACCTGCAATTAAAGGTCTATTCCACCGGCCCTTCTTTCAGGGCCGCCAGATTGGCGACTTTTCCTGTTGTAACCTGCAGTGCCACGTGGGTCTGGCTCTTGCGAACCCCTGTGATCTTGGGTAAATAATCCTTGAGAAATTTGGCCATACTGGCCGATGAGACGAACCAGGCGCCGAAGAGTATATCGAAGGGGCCGGTGCAGAGAGCGACGAAGTCCACGTTGCTGCAACTGGCCAGCGACTGCGTTATATCATCCACATGTGGCGCCTCCACCTCGAGCAATATGAAGGCCCTCACAGTGTAACCCAGCTTGGCAGGATCCGGCACCACCGACCAGTTGATCACACCCTGCTCCACCAGACGGTTTATCCTGCGCCTGACGGTCTTCTCGCTCACGCCCAGCTTGCGCGATAGATCGATATTGCTGCACCGCGCGTCGACCGCCAACTCCGCTATCAGTCTGCTATCCAACCCGTCCATGCATAACATTATATCATGTCCGAATCCGGCGGTGGCACACATCCGAATGCCCTTTATGGACGCCGGCGATGCGGCGTAAAAATTTTTACCACGCTGCCCTTTTTGCTTTTTTCGGAACCTTTTTTCAAAAGCATGCCCCCGGTCAATCCCCGGCACGGGACTGGATGTCTTATATTCGGCTATTTATTTTATTTTATGTCCTATTTAAGGCATATTTTTACCTTGACAGTGTCGTTTCATGTGCATAATCTATAATTAATTTCATTCGCCTTTTTAAGAGTCAGAGATGGATTTTAGTCTGGGGAAACAAGAGGAAGCGCTGCGGAGCGAGGCGCGTGAGTTTGCCGAGCGCGAGATACCGCAGTCGTTCATAGCCAATTTCCTGGACGAGGAAAGCCATGATGAAGACTGGGCTTTCAGCCTGTCCATCTCCAGGAAGCTGGCCGAGCGGGGATGGCTGGCTATGGGCTGGCCGCAACAGTACGGCGGACGCGATGCCTCTCACCTGGAACAAATGGTCTTCGCCATGGAGGCCGCTTACCGGGGCATACCCGGACTCTCCATGGGTGTAAGCGGGACGGGATGGGTCGGTCCCTCGCTGATGATGTACGGCAACGAGGACCAGCGACGGAAATACCTCCCCCTGATAGCCTCGGGCAGCCCGGACGGAGTCTGGTGCACGGGTTACAGCGAGCCCAATTCAGGATCGGATTTCGCCAGCATACGCACGTCAGCCGTGCGTCAGGGCGACGAGTATATAGTCAACGGGCAGAAGGTATGGACCAGCTGCGCCCACCGCGCCAGGTGGTGCTGGCTGGCGGTCAAAACGACCCTGAACGGAGGGAAGCCGCAGGACGGCATCAGCCTTTTGATCGTGGATATGAGGAGCAGGGGCATTACAGTCAATCCGCTACTCAACTACAGCGGCGAGCACATCTTCAACGAGGTCTTCTTCGATAATGTGCATGTGCCGGCGGTGAACCTGGTGGGCGAGGAGAACCGCGGCTGGTACCAGCTGATGAAGTCGCTGGCCTATGAGCGCCACAGCTTCTGCGGCCAGTCCTACGGTAGCGCCAAACGCATACTGGACGGCCTGGCCGGATTCGCCTCGCAGACCCGGCGCAACGGCAAGCCCATAGCCGCAGACTCCGCGGTCAGACACAGGCTGGCCGCTCTGGCCATCGAGCTGGAAACACTCAAGATGTTCGCCTATGAGATCGCCTGCAAGCTGGATGAGGGCGCCATGCCGGTCTACGAAGCCTCCAGGAACAAGTCGGTGGCCGACCACCTGCTGGAGGAGCTGGCGCTGGCGGGAACCGAGATTCTGGGCGCCTGCTCTCAGGTTGAGAGGCATTCAAGACTGTCCAGGCTGAACGGGCTGATACAGCGGCAATACCTGATGTCTCCCGGCACGGCCATAGCGGCCGGCACGGACGAGATCGAGAAAAATATCATCGGCAAGTTCAAGCTGGGCCTGCCCAAATCGTATTAAGTCAGAGGTATTACAGTTGAACTTCAAGTACAGCGAGCAGCAGGATATGCTGAGGACCATGGCCCGGGAGTTCCTGGTGGGCGAGTGTCCCAAGTCCAGGACGCGCGAGTTGGAAAAAGATGCGCGGGGCTATGATCCCGGCACCTGGAAACGCATGGCGGAGCTGGGCTGGCAGGGGCTGCTGCTGCCCACCGAGTACGACGGCAGCGGCGCCGAATTCATGGACCTGGTGGTCCTAATGGAGGAGATGGGCCGCAATATTCTACCCGGACCGTTCTTCGCCACCGTGGCACTGGCCGCCCTGCCCATCATGGACTTCGCAAGCCGCGAACAGCAGGCCAGCTATCTGCCCGGCATCGCCGGTGGGCAGACCATCTGGACGCTGGCCGTGGACGAGGACCCTGCGGACTGCGATTACTCGCGAATCAGAACATCCGCCCTGCAGCAGGACGGTGCTTATCTGCTCAAGGGCGAAAAAACGCTGGCGCCGTATGCCGGTGTAGCCGACTATATGCTGACGGCCGCGCGCATCAGACGCGGCAGGATACCGGATAAAGGGCTTACGCTGTTCATCGTGGACATGAAGAAGCCCGGCGTCGAGGTTGAGACCATCCTGACCATAACCGGCGAGACACTTTATCAGGTCAGCTTCAAGAATGTGAAGCTGCACAACGGCGATATACTGGGAACGGCGGGCGAAGGAGAAGACCTGCTGGCACGGATACTGGATAAGGCCGCGCTGCTGAAATGCGCTGAGGTCTGCGGCGCCTGCCAGGCGCTGCTCGAGATGAGCGTTGCATATGCCGGGGAGAGGAGGCAGTTCGGCAAGCCCATCGGCACCTTCCAGGTGATACAGCACAGGCTGGTGGACATGATGATACAGGTGGAGGGTTTGCAGCACCTGGTGTACCAGGCCGGCTGGATGATGGGCGCCGGCATGGACTGCTCCGAGCAGATCGCCATGGCCAAGGTTAAAGCAAACGAGGTATACCAGCACGCGGCCCTGGACTGCATCCGGGTGCACGGCGCAATAGGTTTTTCATTGGACCACGACGCGGGCCTTTACTACAGGCGTGTGCTCGCATCCAGGTTCTTCCCGTACGACTCCGGCCACTACCTGGAAAAGGTGGCCGCCGGCATCGGTCTGTAAGCTCCCTCCAGCATTCAATTACACGCGTTTCCACAGTGCTTATGCCATGTTTACGTTTTGATTATATTTGAACCCCGTGGTTATAATGAATATGTTATGAAGGTGAACAGGAACCATCTGAACGCCTGTTACAACTGCGGCGCGTTGAACGTCACAGGTGTGAGGGCCTGCGGCAGTTGCTATGCGGTGCAGTACTATAACTGCCCGTACTGCCAGGCATGGGTGGACAATTCTTTTGCCAGTTGCCCGAACTGCGGCAAGAAACTCAACTGGCCGAGGGAATCCTACGGCCCGGAGTACGCCTTCAGCCAGAACAGGTCCACATCAACAGCCGTGGTCGTCCTTTTGCTGACTGTCGTAGTGCTCTCCATTGTCGCCTTCAACCTGATAACAAACCATACGAACACGAATGCCGTAACAAATGCTCCCGATGTCGCCCTGTCGGGCGGCCAGCCTGCGGGAGAGATGAAAGTGTCGGCCCAACCCGCCGTCCAGGGGCCAACCCCTGAGCCGCCTGCCATAATCCAAACCGATCCCTCCATATCCTACACCGATACTCAGACCGAGGGGGACAGCACGGGAACAGCGAGTTCATACTTTGTGCCGGACACCCCCCAATCCACACCTGTCAACGCGACGGCTACCGGTACCTATACACCCAAGCCCAGCTCATACCTGAAGATGATGTATCCCAACTGGGGAAGGTGCACGGGAGGCAGCTGCAGCGGCTACTATCAATACACCCAGTAGACAGCTGCTACTCAGCCGCCGCGATCTCAAAGGGGCAGAATATAGCGTTGGAGAGGCAGACCGCCTCGCAGATAGCACACCAGTCGCATTCACCCACCGGCTCCAGTGCGATGCGGCCGTCGTTCAGGTACAGTGATCCGCTGGAGCACACGCTTACACACAACCCGCATCCGTCGCAGTTCTCGGGGAAGAGCACAGGATATTCGGATGCCTGCTTGCCGTTAGCCTTCTTCCTGGCTATGGCGGCATGAATGCTGCCGTCCACTGCCGCAGCATCGGCTGCGAGCGATTTGAAGGTATGCCAGAGATCGTCATTTTTACCCACCGCCGCCTGATGACGGTTGATCACGTCCATCATCTGTGAGGCATTCAGTCCGGGCAGGGGATAGCTGCAGACCGCCATGAGATTTAATCCGCCGATTATGCTGTTGATGTCGCTCTCATATCCCATCACGGTGGACCAGTCGCTGGCGTTCATCCAGCCCAGGTCCCCGGTCACCCTCAGCCCGCGGTAACCGCTGTTGAGTGCCAAGTCGATCCGCTCCAGCCAACCCCTGACCACCCGCTCAGGATCGAAAGAACCGCCACGCAGGTACCAATCGGAATAAGGAATGAACTCGATCTGCGAACCTATCTGCTGTGCAAGCGGTTTGGACAGAGAATTCTGCAGGCTCGACCTCGCCTTTTCCTCCACACCACCCTCTGATGTTATCCAGATACAGAAATCGCCTTTCTCGATGCCGGACTTGAAATACTCGGACATCAGGTCCACAAGGTCGTTGGAGGATTTGTAGAAGAGACAGAAATGAGAGCCCGCCCGGGCTCCTTTGACCAGATCCACAGCGTTTGTCCTGTCCATCGAGTTACGCCTTAAACATTTTAGCACGAAATGCCCGCCGTGTATCAACCGCCGTTGCGTCACATGCGTAACATCGCACCGCTTTTATGCCATAGGCTGGCCGTGGTAAAGTAGTAACATAGTTCAACAGGAGGAGGTTGAGATGTCCGGTTCATCCGCAAAGTGGAAGAGGGGACTTGTGATCGCGGTCTGCATTATCGTGGGCGTGCCGCTGGTGTTGTTTCTCGGCCTGATGGCCACCATCGCCATCATGTACGGGCCCACCTACGCCTACCGCGTGCTGGTCTTCAACGAGGCCACCATTCAGGACTATCAACGCGTATTTCCGTCAAGAGCGGTATCCAACCAGCCGCCGGCCTTCAATTTCGCCCGGACAGAGCAGCCCCTTCAGATAGGGAGACTGTCTTTCACCTACCCCGCCGGCAATACCAGGACAATTGACTTCGAGCCCTATCTGGCGCAGTCGGACTCGACAGCCTTCATCGTGATCAAGGATGATACAGTCCTGTACGAGAAATACCTGAACGGCTACAGCCGGGATTCGGTCCAGCGCTCGTTCTCCATGGCCAAGTCGATTACATCCACGCTGGTGGGGCTAGCAGTGCAGGACGACTATATACACAGCCTGGACGATAAGGTGATCGACTACCTGCCCGAGCTCAAAGGCCGCGGACTGGACGAGATGACGATCAGGGACCTGCTGGTGATGAACTCGGGCGTCGCCTTCAACCTGCTGCCGCGCGATGCCTTTATACTGTCGCAGCCTTTTTACGATGAGGCGTTGATGTACTATCTCCCCGATACGCGGTCGCATATCCTGAAGCTGCATGCCGGCAGGGAACCGCTGGGCGCCTATTTCCTTTATGACGATTATTACCCGCTGCTGGAGGCCCTGATAATAGAGCGCACCAGCCATAAAACGATATCCGCGTACACCGAGGAGAAGCTGTGGAGACAGCTGGGCATGGAGTACCCCGCCTGCTGGAGCCTCGACAGCGAGCAGGACGGCTTCGAACAGGCGGCCAGCGGATTCAACGCGCGGGCCATCGACTTCGCCAAATTCGGTCGCCTCTTCCTTAACGGCGGCAAATGGGAAGGCGGGCAGATACTGCCCGCGGGATGGGTCAGTGAGGCCACCTCGCCCGACCCATCAGACAAAAGGCCGTGGATGAACGACCGGGACTGGAAAGATGCGGGTGGATATTATAAATACCACTGGTGGGGCATCGTCAATGAGGACGGCACCTACGATTACACGGCCACTGGCAGCCCGGGCGGCCAGATCATCTATATCAGCCCGTCGCACAATGCCATCGTGGTGCACAACGGCGCCAGCGGAGACCCCATGGTATGGGCCATGATCGCCCGTTCCATCGTCCACGGGCTTAAATAATAGGCCGGTGAGACGGGGCATATAATCAGCAGTAAATTCTGATCACAGGAGGTGTTCAATGAAACCGATACATCACGCCAAAAAAGTGCTCAACTCGAGCATGCTGACCGATTTCAAGGCGTTTATCATGCGTGGCAATGTGGTCGACATGGCGGTCGGCATCATCATCGGCGCAGCCTTCGGCGCCATCGTGAGCTCGATGGTTAAAGACGTCATCATGCCGCCTATCGGCCTGGTGCTGGGCAATATCGACTTCTCCAACCTGGCCATCATCCTGAAAGAAGGCACGCCTCCCGGGCCCTACACATCGCTGACAGCCGCCCAGACGGCCGGCGCCGTGACGATAAACTACGGCCTGTTTATCAATACACTGATCAACTTCCTGATCATAGCGGCAGTGGTATTCTTCTTTATAGTGCGCCCCATAACCCATCTTCAGGCGCCCAAGAAGGGCGCCGCCCCTACCAACAAGGACTGCCCGTTCTGCGCGATGTCGATCCCGGTCAAGGCTGTGCGCTGTCCCAACTGCACGTCCGAGCTGGGTTCCTGAGAGTTGTACAGGCGCTAACTATGCGATAACGGCGTTTATCACCGCTTCCAACCGTTCCGCATGGTCAGAGCCGATGAGATAGCTCTTTCCTTTCCGCGTGGTAACCTTAACGCCCCGGTCGCCCCTGAGGAAATAGCCTCTCATATCCCGGTTGAACCTGATGCCGTATCCGCCGAAGTCCTTCAGCGGAGCGAAGGTGTGGACCCCGGCCGCAGCGATATCCGCGGTCCTGAGTCCCAGCAGGCGAATGCCCAGCATGCCCATCCTGACGATAATGTTTTCCCGCGTGACCAGGGTGCGGAAACCTCCATAGCTCAGCGTTAAAGCTATGGCGACCAGCGCGACAAGCGCGGAGAGCCAGGGCACCTCGGACCAGGCCGTGGCGGCGATGACAACCATCAGTACCGGCACAACCACCGCCAGCACATTTGAATAGACGGGGCTCTGCACCTCCCAGTAGGCCAGCGGCTGTCCCGCCTTCACCATCCTCTCAACCTCCGCTTTAACCTGGCTGACGTCCTCGACCTGGAAGCTCGTCTCCCAGCGCCGGTAGGGCCTCATCCACTCGAGCAAAGCGGCAGCGCCGCCAGCCAGAACGACTGCGATGAGCGTCTCCAGCCAGGGAAACTGGTAAATATAAAGCGAAGATGCCAGCATGTTCACGTAAGTGATCTGCACGGTTGCCAGCGCAGCCACCGTGACGTCGTCGAGCAGGGCGATCCAGTTGAAGGTCTTCACCTTCTCCTGGCGTGCCCAGTTCTCGTCCAGTATGACCGAAAGGATGATGTACAGCACGGCTATGCCCGCCATCCAGACCGTGCTCATCCAGGGCGATCCGAATTTGTCCGGCCGGCCGTCCAATCCGAAATGCAGCGGCGCGGGATCGGGCAGCGGCAGCGCCATGACCGTGAAGGCCACTCCCGCCAGCAGGGCGAGCACGGCCGGGACATGTGTCCAGAACGGGTGTATGAATTTGAACTTCATTATGACTCCTTTGTACGTATGGTGATCTGTTCATCGACTATCTGGCGAAAATCATCCCTGGACAGGCCGAGCAGAAAGGCCTCGGTGATCAACTCCTGCAGTCGCTCTCCGATTACTGCGGCGACCTCGGCGCTGCCGGCCGGACGGCTGCGTAGCCTGGCCACCCTGGCCTGCTGCCCCAGCCTGAAGACCAGCAGCTTCTGATCGCGCAGCACCAGGTATGCGCGCCTGACAGTATGCATGTTTATGCCCAGGCTGGAGGCCAGCTCCCTGACCGAGGGCAGCTCGTCCCCCGGCTTCAGGCTGCCGTCCTGTATCTGCTGCTTGACCTGGTTCACGATCTGCACGTAAACCGGCCTGTAATCCTGCTCATTGATCGATATCAGCATGACACTGCCTATCCAGTGATAACTGTTATATTATATATATAACAGTAAATTTGAAATCTGTCAAGGTGAGGGGTGTAAGGTCAGATGGGCGACGCTGACGGCTATACGCAGCCCGTGGGCGCGGGCAGTCCCGCCACTTTGCAGGCCCCTTTGGCAGGGCCGCTGGGGAAGAGCTTATTTATCGTTTTCAGGTCGATGCCCGTCCGCTTGACCACCATCTTTATGGGCGGGGCTACGCCGAACTGCTGGTAGCATTCGCGAATATAGTCGACCAGCTTCCAGTGGTCCTCGGTCATGGGGTAAGCCCCCTCGGCCCTGGCGATATCCTCGGCCACGCTCCTGTCCCATTTCTCAGGCTCCTGTATGAAGCCGTCCCGGTCTACCTTTATCCGGCGTTCGCCCAGCGTGACAACGGATGTATCATCCTGGACAGCGGATATCTGCGCCCCGATAAGAGAGGCAACGATCTCGGCCGCATCTTTAACCGCCTTGGGACAGACCGCCTGGGGCGCCCGCAGGCCCCCCTTTTTCAGCGCCGCATGAAACGCCTCGCGGTCCTCTATGTCGAAGCCCAGCAGCTCCCTGCATTTGATCGTACCGTTGCGCGCCTTGAACTCCGCTGCGAGCTGTAAAACCTTGTCGTAGGCCGTTCTATTGGTCTGTGAGCCGTCGTTCACGGTCATGCCATAGTGCAGCCCGATCACGATGACAGCGCCGGTCACCGCGCCGCAGGTCTCGCCCAGGTGCCCGATGCCGCCCCCGAAGGCCGCGCCCAGCCGGTAAGCCATTAAAGTATCTATTCCATAATCGGCGCTGAATGTGGACAGCACTGCCTGCGAGCAGTTGAAGCCGCTCATAAAAGTATTTAATGCATCGTCAGCCTTGCTCATCTTATCTTCTCCTGTGCACTTAATAACCCGTTATTGAGTGGTGATACGTCCCTCAACCGCGGGGTTGACCGGTGAATTGAGCTGGATATATTCCCTGACCACGTCATAGTCCACGAAGCCCGGGTACTCTACATTGGCGCCCTTCCCGAAAGCGGAATACCCGTCGCCGCCTTCGTGCAGGTACCTGCTGGTGGCGATGCGATAGGCGGTGGACCTGTCCAGCGGCTGATAACTATCACCGGACCTGATTTCCACACTGCGGACGCGCTGCCCCGGCTCTTCTCCAATTTTCCAGGTGAACCTCATGCCGGCGACCTGGGGGAACCTGCCCTCGACATCTTCGACCTTGCTGACACCGTTCTCCAGCGCAGCCACCAGGTCCTCCCCTTTGAGGTTGAAGACCACCATGTCGTTGTTGAAAGGTATGGCCGTCTGAAGCTGCCCCATGCTTATATCGCCGGCCGGTATGGTGATGCGGATGGAGCCGCCGTTGACAACGGCGATCTGCGCCTTTGCCGGCGCAGCCTTGGACAGCATGGCGTCGGCCACGAGGTTGCCGAAGTTGGTCTCCTCCGTCCTGATGTGGGTACGCTCTGCATCGAGGTCCACCAGCGTCCTGCCCACGATGGCCTTCTGCAGCTGGTCGATGGGCCCCTGGTACTTCGCCAGCATGGCTGCGTACGCAGGGTCTTCGGGCGCATCCTTAATCGTCATAAGCGAGCCTGACTGTTTGACTATCACACCACGCCCGTCGAAGGCGAGGTCCAGACGGCCCAGGTACTTGCCGTAGGCCTCGGCCTGCACCACCAGCGTCGGCTCTTTTTCCCCTATCACTGTGGGATAGACGTCGGGCAAGGTATGGCTGTGGCCGCCCAGTATCAGGTCGATGCCGCTGACCTGCCTGGCCAGCTCCGTATCATAGTCCCAGCCGATATGCGTCAGAGCGATGATCTTGTTGATGCCCATGCCCTGGAGCTGTGAGACAGCCTGGCGGGCCGCATTGATATGATATCCCAGCGTGATATCCTTGCCGGGATCGGATATCTCCGACGTGTCCTCCGTCAGCAGTCCGATCAGGCCGAATTTCTGCCCGTTCCTCTCGATTATCAGGTAGGGCGCCGTTTTGCCGCGTAGCGCCGGCACCTCCGAAAAATCCACGTTGCTGCAGACTATGGGAAAGCCGGCTTTGGCCACAAAGTCGTTGAGGTACTGCGGCGTCTTCTCGTAGTTGTCGAACTCGTGATTGCCGAAGCACATGGCATCGTAACTCAGCGAGTTCATGAACTCCAGGTCGGCCTGTCCCTTCATCAGGCTGAAATAGGGCGTGCCCATGAACACGTCGCCGCTATCGAACATCAGCACTTTGTTTGCGCCCACCTCGTCGCGCACCTTTTTCACCAGTGTTGCGCGTCGTGCCACGTCCTCCAGATGCGCATGCGTATCGTTGATATGCAGTATGGTTATCTCGACGGGCGCTGACTGCGCGGCCTGACCCTGAGGCGCGTAAGCTCCAACGCAGGACAGGAATGCGGTGACGATAATCGCTGTGACGGCGATGACTGTGAGCGGTTTTTTCAATATCGTAAGCATAGTGCTTCAGTATAACACAGGAACTAATGATGCAGCGGTGACAAATCTGATATGATATGTGCTGCCACAAGGATACGAGGAGGCCGGGAAATGTGCGAGTTCTGCCACAAGCACGGTGAAGGAAAGATCTGGTACAAGCAGGTCTCGAATTACTCCGAGGACCTGACGTCCGACATCAACCGCCGCAAATTCGTTAAAGAGTTCTTTATGCACCCCGAGCACCTGCTGGAAGAGGAGAAAGCGGTCATGCATCTCAACCGGGTCCCCTCTTTCATCCGGGCCATAATCCTGCCGTTCGCCATCGGCCGGCAGAAGAGGATACATTACGGGCAGGTGGTCCCTATCGAGGACGTCGAACACGTTCTTGGCTTCGTCAACTCCGTCACGCGTTTGCCCTGCATCTGCCGTCAGGCCACCGTGGGCAGCGAGCAACGCTACTGCTATGGATTCAGCATGGTCCCGCACGGGGAGTCGCAAATGGGACAGATAGTGCGCTCGCTGGGTGCAGAGTACCTGACCGGACCCTCCACCTCCGGCCTTGAGGAGCTTTCCAGGGAGGAGGCCGCAAAAAGCATGCGTGAGCTGGAGAAAAAAGGCAGTTGCCACACTATCTGGACCTTTATGACGCCCTTTATCGGCGGCTTCTGCAACTGCGACCGCGCCGACTGCATGGCGGTGAAGGCCACGGTAACGCTCAACTTCCCCGTTATATTCCGCGCTGAATACGTCGCCCTGGTGGACCCGGACCTGTGCAATGGATGCCGGCAGTGCATGCGCGCCTGCCAGTTCGGCGCCATGGGATACAGTATTGCGCACAACAAGGTTACGATTGACGCAGGAAAGTGTTTCGGCTGCGGCATCTGTCGCTCGAGTTGCACCAAGGATGCCATAAAGCTGAACGACCGTTCCGCAGTGCCTGCGGCTGCGGGCCGCTGGTAGCAGGATGGCTGCAGCGGCTGTTTTACCGATACGCTCGCTTTAAAGGGAGGCTTCATGCAGAGAACCGAATCGTCAGTGTCCCCGTATCGCTGGGTGGTGCTGGGAGTTTTTATGCTCAACATCGCCATGTCGCAGATCATGTGGATGACCTTCGCTCCCATTGCCAGGGATGCGGCGGCCATCTATAGCGGCGGAAATATCGATGCCATCGATCTGCTGGCCATACTGGCCATGGTCTCCTGGATCCCCTTCTGCCTGCCCGCCGCCTGGTGTATCGACAAATTCGGGCTGAAGAAGGGCGCGGGAATCGGCGTCGTCCTGGTGGGGATCTGCGGCTTCGGGCGCATCTTCGCGCCGGACTACACCTGGCTGCTGGTCTTCATGATCTGCGGCGCCGTAGCGCAGCCGTTCATACTCAGCGCCTTCACCAAGCTGGCATCCAACTGGTTCCCCCAGGACGAGGAGGCGCTGGCATCGGGACTGCAGACCATGTCCATGTTCATCGGCTTCGCAATCGTTATGTTCGCTACGGACTTCATCCTGGCGCATTACAGGAGCATCGGAGCAGTCAGACAGGGAATCGACATAATACTCTATGCTTACGGCATCCCCTCGCTGGTCGGAATGATACTCTTCCTTGCGCTGGTAAAAGACAAGCCTAAAGTACCCCCCAATCCCATCGCCGCCGAGAAAAAGGTGACCATGACCATCGGTTTGAAAGCGCTGTTTAAAAACCGCGACTTTCTGCTGCTGCTGGCGATATTTTTAATCGGCGTCGGCGCGTTCACCGCTATACTGACCAAGATCGATGCCATCTTCAAGGAACGTTCGCTGGATATCGACACGGCGCTGGCCGCGGGGATAGTAGGCGGTCTGATGGTAATCGGCGGCATGTGCGGGGCCTTCATACTGTCGGCGCTGTCCGACAAGTACCAGAAGCGCAAGATCTTCCTTGTCATGGCTGCCGGTGTGGCGGTGCCGCTCTCCCTTTTCCTGCAGTATTTCTCATCCATCTGGCTCCTGGGTATATGCGGATTCGTCTTCGGCTTCTTCCTCATCTCTGCTATGCCGGTGGGTCTGACCTACGCAGTCGAGAAGACACATCCCGTCCCGGAGGCCACCTCCAACGGGATACTGATGCTGGGAGGACAGATAAGCGGCATCCCCATTGTTTTTCTCTTCAATATGACCGCGGTCACCGTACTATTTGCGATCGCCTTCGTACTGGCGCTGTTGCTGCACGACATCAAGGCTCCCGCTGCAAACTCCCGATAGCTGAAGTCCTGAGCTATTTGCCGCGGTTGAAAAGCGTTGGTGTGATCAGTTTACGTAGCTCCTCCACCAGCAGCAATGTCAGGGCAATAAACACAATGAATCCCCAGTCTGACAGGCCGAGCGGCACTGTATAGAAAACTTGCTGCAGCGGCGGCAGGTAGATGACCATTATCTGCAGCAATACAGCCAGCGCTATGCCACCAATCAGCGGACGGTTGCCGAAAAATCCCAACCTGAAGATAGACTGCCGGTCCGAGCGGGCGTTCAAAGCATTGAACCACTGGAAAGCCACCAGCAGTGTGAAGGCGATGGTGCGAGCCTTTTCCAGTCCGGCGCCGGCCAGCGCCCAGCCAAAGGCGGAGAAGGTGATCATCGACATAACCAGTGCCATAAATACGATCCTCCACAGCATACCTTGATAGAGGATGCCGGATTTCGCTCTGCGCGGCGGCTCCGCCAGCACATTGCTGTGTTTAGGCTCCATACCCAGCGGAATGGTACAAACCCCGTCTGTAACCAGGTTGACCCACAGTATCTGCACCGCCACCAATGGCAGCGGCATACCTGCTATTATGGCGGCGATATAGAGGAACAGCTCTCCGATGCTGGTGCTGAGCAGGTAGAAAACGGAGCGCCGGATGTTACTGAAGATGACCCTGCCTTCCTCCACGGCAGCCACGATGGACGCGAAGTTATCATCTGTCAGCACCATATCGGCGGCTTCGCGGGCGACGTCGGTTCCCTTGATGCCCATGGCGATGCCTATATCCGCCGATCGCAATGCGGGGCCATCGTTGACACCATCACCGGTCATGGCCACCGTATAGCCCTTCGACTTGAGGGTATCGACTATCCTGAGCTTGTGCATCGGCTCCACGCGTCCGAAGACGCTGATGCGTTCGATACGCTCCTGAAGCTGCTCGTCGCTCAGCACAGCCAGCTCAAGGCCGGTCAGGGCCTCCCCTTGCGGCAGCCCAAGCTCCGAAGCAATCGCCACCGCCGTAGCCTTCTGGTCGCCGGTGATCATCACTACTTTAATGCCCGCCGCCTTGCAATCGGCTACGGCTTTCCTGGCCTCCGCCCTGGGCGGGTCGATCATGCCGACCAGCGCCACCAGTATGAGAGATCCGTCTAAAAATTCGTGTGAAAGCTTCTCCGGCGCAGGAGAGCAGTCCGCATAGGCCAGGGCCAGCACCCTCAGCGCCCGGGAGGCCATCTCCAGATTTACCTGTTCGATCTCAGCGCGCCTCTGCGGCGTCAGCTCGACCACCTCGCCGTTGACCAGCATTTGACGGCTGAGCGCCAGCATCCTGTCCTCCGCCCCCTTGACGAACGTTATTGCCTTGCCATCCACGCAGGGATGTAATGTCGCCATATAACGTTTTTCGCTGGAGAAAGGAAGCTCGGCCAGCCGCGGCTGCTCCTTCTGCAGCGCGTCCTGGCTCAGGCCGCCTTTAAGGGCGGCCACCAGCAGCGCACCCTCGGTAGGATCGCCCATCAGGTGATATTTTCCCTCGTCGTTTTTAAGCAATGAATCATTACACAGGATACTTATCCTGAGCGCCAGCAATAAATCATTGTCTCCTTCGGAGTTCAGCTTCCGACCGCTCTCCAGGAATTCGCCCTCCGGACGATAGCCTGCGCCGGTGACTTCGATGGAGCGTCCCGCAAGATATATGCTGCGAACGGTCATCTCGCTCTCGGTCAGAGTACCGGTCTTGTCGGAGCAGATAACGTTGACCGAGCCCATGGTCTCAACAGCCGGCAGCTTCCTGATCAATGCATTCCTCTTCACCATACGGCGGATGCCCAGGGCCAGCACCACCGTGACCATCACAGGCAAGCCTTCGGGAATGGCCGAGACGGCGGCGGCAACCGCCAGGGCGAACAGCTCGTCGAATGTATATCCCTTGAACAGGCCGATGACGATCAGAACGGTTATAATGGTAAGCACGAGTATGCCTATATAACGGCCCAGCCGGGAGACATTGCGCTGCAACGGCGTGGGCGGCGGCTTGACGTCCTGTATGCGTGCCGATATCCTGCCTATCTCGGTGTCCATGCCGGTATCCGTGACCACGGCATACCCACGCCCGTTGACCACGGCGCAGCCCATATGCACCATGTTGCCTATATCGGCCACCGTCGCCTCACCTTCGATGGCAGCAGTGAATTTCTCCACAGGCATCGATTCACCCGTCAGTATGGACTCATCGATAGAGAGGCTCGCCGACTCTATCAGCCTGGCATCGGCCGGTACCTTGTCACCCGCCTCAAGCAATATCACATCGCCCGGAACCAGGTGGGCAGCGACCGTATCTGCGACGGATCCGGATCTGATGACCCTGGCATGGGGCACGGCCAGTTTCTTGAGGGCCTCCATGGCGCGCTCGGCGCGTACCTCTTGTATAAAACCGATCACCGCATTGACGGTCAGCACCACCATGATCACAGCAGCATCGGTGGGTTTTTGCATGATGAACAGCTCGACCAGCACGGCTATAAGCAGAATGTAGATAAGCGGGCTGGCGAACTGCCGCAGGAATACGATAACAGCCGGGGTCTTGCCCTTCTCCCTCAGCTCATTGGGGCCGTGCTGTCGTAGCCGTTCCTCTGCCTCCTCCCTGGTGAGTCCGGAGCGGGAGGAACCAAGCCTGTCGAGTGCATCGCCGACAGAAAGATTATGCCAATTCATATTTGAGCCTCCATGCATTTCCGCACCGGTAAACACAGAGCACGAAAAACCTGTCACCAGTATAGCAAATAGTAATACCGCTCTGGCAAAATGCCTTTTCGTGCACGATCGGCCAAATTTACCGGCAAGTTCCGATACGAGTGGTTTGCGCTTGACTTCGGTCAGCGGGGCAAGATACAATCCCGCACAGCAGACGGACGGTCATTACCTGCCCGACCGTTCCGGCATCCAAATCTCGGGAGGTCTCATAATGAAGAACCTGATTTTCATTGCGGTCGTCCTGGTCATGCTGATCTCTCTGATCCCATGGAACATCGTCAGGGCGGATGATACGGTATCGCCTCAACCGGTATACGACATTGCTATTAACAACGGCTGGGTGATCGACCCCATCAGCGGATTTCAGGGTATAGCAAACGTGGGCATAAAGGACGCCGTAATCGCCGCCATCACACCGCCCGAGCGAAAACTGTCGGGCGCCAGGGTTATCGACGCCACCGGGCTGATCGTGTCTCCCGGCTTCATAAATATTCACGGTCACCATACCGGCACCGGCAAGCCCACAGACCTTTACCTGAGGGACGGCATTACCACGGAGATCTCCGGCAACTGCGGATCTACTACGCTGGGAGTGGCCATCAAGCACCCGGTGCCTTTCTCCGAGGCAACCAAGGACGCTACTACTTTTTCTGAGATTACACAGGTATGGGAAGACCAGGGGCTGCTGAACAACGTCGCTTCCTATACCGGGCATAACACCTATCGGACGCTGGTGGGCGTTACCAACCGCAGGACCCCGGCCACGCCCGAGCAACTGGAGAAAATGAAGGGGATGCTGCGCAGGGATATGCAGGACGGCGCGCTGGGCGTAACCTTCGGGCCGTACTACGGCCCGGGCGCTACCTACGAAGAGATGCTGGCGCTGGCCAAAGTGGCGGCTGAGTACGGAGGAGGTTCCGCAGCCCACCTGAAGGAAGGTTTCACCGCCAGGGGAGCGGTGGACTCCGTCAACCAGGGTATCAGCATCTCCAGAGAAGCCGGTATACCCTTTATCCTCTCGCATGTCAGCCAGTGCCCCGCATTTGTGCCCAGGAGCTCGGGCCCCATCCTGGACGCCTTCTACGCGGCGCGCGCCGAGGGGCTGAAAATAGGCATGGACGCCTATCCCTACGACACCACGGCGGTCATCACGACCTCGCCGCTGTTCGAATATCCCATCGAGCTGCTGCTGGGTGTGGTGGAGGCGCCCATGACGGATTTCGCCGTGGCCTATCCCGTGGTGATAGACGGAAAAACCTATATGGAATCGGAACAGAAATACGAGAGTGTCGACCAGTTTAAATATGTCCTCAAGAAGGCCCAAAAGGGGGAGATCGTCGATCCCAAGGTGATGGTGCCGTTTTACAATCCACCGGGCAAATTCGAAATCTGGATGAACAACCGCTATCTCATGATCGAAAACGACAGCTATATATGGTACAACGAGGAGACGGGCGAATTCGTGGGCGATCCAATCAATGTGGGCTCGTTCGCCAAGTTCCTGGGACAGCGTGTGCGTGACGAGGGCGCCTGCGACTGGCGCACGGCCATAGCCAGGGTATCCACCGACGCCGCCTGCTTCCTGGGCCTGGATAAGAAGGGTCGCGTGCAGGTGGGATGCGACGCCGACCTGACGCTGTTCGACCCCAAGACGGTTAAGGACAATTCCACCTACAAGGATGTCGGCCAGCCTTCTACAGGGATTCCATATGTGATCATCAACGGCGTGCTGGCCGTGGATAATAACCAGGTGACCGGCGCGACGGCTGGCAAGATCATCAAGCGCACATGGAAGGTCCCTGGCGATTACGCCCACCTGGGCGCGGCGCCCACCAGCGATGTGAGTGTGCTCAATCCCAAGGCGCCTTAGCGCGAAACGGTATCCGGTTATAAGGAGAGATGGTATGAAAAAGACGTGGAAGCCCATAGCCGCAGGGGTGCTGGAGATAATCGCCGGAGGTCTGTCCGTGATCACGGGCTGCGGACTTTACCTGAGCGCTATAGTTGCCAATTTTCTGACCACGGTTCCGCCGCTCGTTTATGCCGTACTTACCTATCCCGTCCTACCGCTGATCCTGCTGGGACTGCTGGCCATCGCGGGAGGAGTCTGCGCTCTGCTGCGCAGGGTCTGGGGCCTGGCCCTGGCGGGCGCTATCGGCGGATTTTTCGTAGCGCCGCTGCTATGCCTTTTCGCTATAATATTCACGGCGATCTCCAGGAAGGAATTCGCCTAAGTCCGAAGCTATAAAAATAGCCGGCAAGAGGAGGTATGATGTCTGAACTCGCCAACGCCATAGCAGACCTGAAGGAAGACGAGGTCAGGAAGATCGTGCAGGACAGGCTGTCCTCGGGGGCCGACCCCATGTCGATCGTGGACGAGTGCCGCCGGGGCATGGATATCATCGGCCAGCGCTACAAAGACAAGGAGTATTTCCTGGGAGAGCTGATCATGTCCGGCGAGATATTCAAAGAGGCCATGGCGGCTATCGAGCCGAAATTGAAGGCGGGCCAGGCCGGGAAGACCCTGGCCAGGATGGTGCTGGGCACGGCCAAAGGCGATATTCACAACATCGGCAAGGACATCGCGGCCACGCTGCTCAGGGCAGCCGGATTCGAGATCTACGACCTGGGCACAGACGTGGCGCCCGAGGCATTCGTCAGCAAGCTGCAGGAGACCGGCGCGTCCATACTGGGCATCTCCGGCATGCTCACACCCTCCTTCGAGTCCATGAAGCAGACCGTCCAGGCGCTGGAGGCGGCCGGACTGCGCGAAAAAGTTAAGGTCATCATCGGAGGCGGCATCGTGACCGAGATGGTGCGCAAATACGTGGGGGCGGACGCCTTCACCGACGACGCGCCCGAAGGGGTCGACCTCTGCCGGAAGCTGGCCGGGGCGGTGGTATAGATGATCAAAGAGACCATGACCCCCACCGAGCGCACCTGGGCGGCCATCAGGCTGGAGCCGTGCGACCGCATACCGGTGGCGCCGCTGATGGACGTTATGTTCCCCTCCCGCCACAGGGGCATGACCGTGGCCGAGGGCATAGCGCATCCGCGCAGGGGCTTCCAGGCCATCGTAGATACCTTCGACGACGTGGGCGGCTGGGACGCCATGATTATTCCCGGATACAGCCTGCCCATACCGGACAGCATCGCCGCCGTAATGCAGGTGGTGATCGGCGACACCAGGTACCCCGGCAAGGAGCCGGGCTTCGACGACAACTCGTCGCCACAGTTCATAGAGAAGGAACTGCTGACCATCGAAGATTACGACCAGATCATCGACCTGGGCTGGTCGGGCTTCGCCGAGAAGAACCTGAGCCGCTTTTTCCCGCTGGACCCAGAGCTGCTGCTGGCCTGGACCAGACGGCAGATGGATCGCTACAGGACCGAGGGGGAGATATGGAAGGCGCGCAATATACCCTCGCTCTGCGGCGCCATCGTGATGTCGCCGCTGATGTTCCTCTCCACCAGGAGGTCGCTGATACCTTTCACCCAGGATCTCTATCGGATACCTGACAAGGTGCAGGCGGTAATGGACGCCATGCTGGACGACCTGATCAAGTTCCCCATTCAGGCGGCCCGCGCCACGGGTATACCGGGGGTGGAGCTGATACTTGAGCGCGGCGGCTGTTTCTATTACCCGCTCAAGATCTTCGAGCGCTTCGAGTTCCGCTACATGAAGAAGATGGTGGAGGCCTTCGCCGCAGAAGGACTAATCACTGTGATGCATTTCGACCAGGACTGGACGCTAAACTTGCCGTACCTGCTCGACCTGCCGAAGAAGATGTGCGTCTGCGAGCTGGACAGCACCACGGACATCTTCAAGGCCAAGGAGATACTCAAGGACCACATGTGCATCCTGGGGGACGTCCCCGCCTCACTCAGCAGCATCGGCACAACCGCCGAGATGACGGCCTACTGTGAGAAGCTGATCGACCACATCGGCAGGGGCAGGACGGGCTTCATACTGAGCACGGGATGCACCATACCCTTCGACACCAAGTTCGAGAACTTCCAGGCCATGATCGACTCGGCCAAGAACCACCTGCCGCAGTGATGTTCCTGTTCAACTAATCACAAGTCACCTGCCCGGAGGCCTGACAGGACAACCGACAATTGAGTTGCCTGCCGTTATGTAATGCTATAATGGCCCAAATCTTCAGCAGGGGGTAGAAGCATGGCTACTTTGAATTTCAGTGAAGAAGTTGTGTTGCCCAAACAGGCCGACATCTTTCCTCTAGTAAGGTATATCCGCATTTCGGGAACCCAGCGCGAGATCGGTCGCAGGCTGGCTCAGCTGGCCAGGGAGCGTTACGACGTCAAGCTGATACAGAATCCGTCCGCCGACTACGGACGGGCACGCTATGAGTACATCAAGAAAAACTACCCGGGCCTGATGGAGCGTGCACGCGGCGTGATGGACGCTTATAACCTCAGAGAAGACGACCCTTCGGTTGACGCCACCGTCCTCTGCTATTCAGCTATGGACTTCGGGTGCTCCGTAATTTTTTTACCGCCTTACTTCAGCGAGTCGGGACACGCCATGTCCATCCGTAATATGGACGATGCGTCGGGCTCCCTGAGCGAGATGATCGGACGTCCGCGCAGGCCGGGAGAGGGAGACCTTTTCAGCGAAATCTATATATTTGCTATTCATCCGTCAGATGGTTATGCCTCGCTGTTCATCTCAACTCTGGACCTGCTTGGCGATGCAGTTGACGGTGTCAACGAGCATGGCCTTTCCCTTTACGGGCTGGTGGACCGCGGCGTACCAATGAACATGGTACGCCCCTCGGGCAGCCGTGACATCGGCCTGAACGAGTTTCAGGCCGCCCGCATGGTATTGGAGACCTGCCGGAACTGTGATGAGGCCAAAATGGCTTTATTGACCAACAAGATATTCTTTATGATAAAGGGCTTACATTTCCTGGTCGGCGACTCAACGGGCAACTCGTTCGTGTGGGAGGTGAATCAGGAGGACGGGCAGGACTATATCCAGGACGGCGGCGGCAGGCCGCATATTCTAACCAACAACCCTATCTGGATGATGCCGCCACCTGAGAGGTGGCCACAGAAATTCGAGGATCTTTACGACCCGCTCAATCGCTACAGGATCCTGACCGAGGCCATATCGGCCAACGGCAATAACAAATTCAGCGAGCAATGGATGATAAAGGCGGCCGAGTCTGTCTTCCCCAAGAAGCCGTCTACAGCGCTGGGTGGCCCGCAGGTGCTGCTGCGGCCTCTCTGGAACGTAATCTACGACATCACAGCCCGCAGCATGAAAGTGCGTTTCTGGTTAAAGGACGGCGGCTCCAACAGGGACAATGACCCTGTACTGATCATGTCAGACTGGTTCAACTTCAAGCTGGACTGATATCGGATTAGAAAAGTGCCGGATAAATCAAAGGAAATTCGTTGACGTCCTGAAGTGGCGGCGGTATTCTATACTCGTGTTCAAGAGGATGGTTATCACTGATTCGTTTTCACCAGGTAACAATATCGTGGTGTATCCAGGAGATTGCCTTGATCTCCTGAAAACCATCCCTGATGAGGCTCTTCAGCTTATTGTCACCTCCCCTCCATATAATATTGGTAAAGAATACGAAAAACGGCTCAAACTAGATGACTATTTAAAGCAACAGGCAGCAGTTATCCGAGAATGTGTTCGATGCCTTTCACCTAAAGGTAGCATCTGCTGGCAAATCGGAAATTATATTGATAGAGGTTCCATTATTCCACTTGATACCGTCTTGTATCCAGTTTTCACAAGTCATGGATTGAAATTAAGAAACCGAATCATCTGGCATTTTGAACATGGACTACATTGTTCGAGACGTTTATCAGGTCGATATGAAACAATTATCTGGTTCACAAAATCAGATAATTACGTATTCAATCTTGATGCCATAAGAATCCCGCAAAAATATCCGGGAAAGAGACATTTCAAAGGGCCTAAAACCGGTAAATATTCCTGTAATCCGTTGGGGAAAAATCCAGGCGATCTATGGATCATACCTAATGTCAAATTCAACCACGTCGAGAAAACCATACATCCCTGCCAGTTCCCCGTAGAACTTATTGAGAGACTGGTTTTATCCATGAGCAATAAAGACGACCGGGTATTCGATCCCTTCCTCGGCACGGGTACGTCCATCATAGCAGCAATTCGTCATGGACGAAAGGGTATCGGCGCCGATATAATTCCTGAGTACATCAAGATAGCAAAGGAGCGGATTAAACAAGAAATCGCAGGCACTCTAAGAACACGCCCAATGAACAAACCGGTCTACGATCCGAGCGAGGCAGGTAATCGTCTGACTGTGCCGCCATGGTCGGAAAGGAAACACAAAGATCAAATGGTGTTGCTGGATAAGCCAAATAAACGAGGCAGGTATACTGCGAAATGAGAATTATAGAAACATATTCACATTTGAATGGTCTTGAATATCTGCTTGTCCACAAACCAAAGTTATGGAAGGAAATCCAGACCGTCATAGCTGCTGTCGATGCGGAGCGGTGTAAAACCAAAGTTTCCAAAGAAAAGACAATGAAGGGGAAATTGCTCTACAGCCCTATAGAAATGAATCTGGCTTTTAAAAAATTACTTCGTGAGAAGAGATGGGAAGAAAGCCGCGTCAGTTACTGGGTAACAAAAAGTGAAAAGCTTATAAGGAAAACACTGGCGCTTCCGGCCGAACAACAGAAGCGCGAGATTAAAGCAGCAGGAGAAATCCCGATTTTCAGTTACAATCAAACTTACTTTGTGAAAGATCGCGTGGCAATTGAGGTTCAATTTGGGAAATACTCTTTTGTGGCCTACGATCTTTTCGTCAAGCATCTGGCTTTCTACATCGGCAATCACATCGATGTTGGCATTGAGATATTACCAATGAAGTCGCTGCAAACTCATATGAGTTCGGGGGTCGCTTACTATGAGGGTGAATTCTACAACGTTGTCAGGCAAGGACGTGGAGTTCCTGCAGTACCGCTGATTATTATTGGTATTGAGCCATAGTCTCTCTACCGCTAGACTCGGTCGCCATCAATATCTACGATATGGCGCTCCAGTCGTAGGCCACGCCGTTGGCAATGGTGAAGGACACCCTGCGCATGGACTCCAGGTCTTTAAGCGGATTGCCGTCCACGATGATGATATCAGCACGTCTGCCCGTCGCCAGGGTCCCGGTATCCTTCAGCCCGATAAGTTCCGCGTTCCCGGCGGTCACCCTGTGCAGCACCTCGGCAGTGCTGACGCCCAGGCTGTGCGTAATCACCAGTTCATCCACGATGGATGACATGGGGCTGAAGGCGCCCGAGTCCGTGCCCACTCCCCAGCGCACGCCGCGCTTGAGGACGATCTTAAAGCTTTTCTTCTTTTCCTCATAGACGAATTTAGCCCGTTCGCTCAGTCCGGGCAGGCCCAGGTTGGCTATGGCAGCGTAGACGGAGAAGGTGGGAATGATGAAAGCCTTCTTCTTGAGCATGATCTCAGCCACCTCCTCATCCAGCAGCGAACCGTGCTCGATGGAGGTGACGCCTGCCAGCAGTGCCTCCTTCATAGCGCGCTTGGGATGCGCGTGGGCGGCCACCACCGTGCCGTTGTCCTGCGCCACGCCTACGGCGGCCCGTATCTCATCCATGTTCAATTGAACAGCATTTATGGATTCGTCCACTCGCTCGACGCCGCCGCTGCACATGACCTTGATAAAATCGGCGCCCATTTTAATCTGCTCCCGCGCAGCCTTGCGCACCTCGTCCGACCCGTCGGCTTCGCGCGACACGTAGAAGATATGCCCGCCCGTGGTGGAGATGACCTTGCCCGAGCAGAGCAGGCGGGGTCCGGGCACCTGTCCCGCGGCTATGGCGTTGCGCAGGTCGATATCGGTAAAACAGAATCCCCCCATGTCCCGCATTGTAGTTATGCCTGCCCGCAGGGCCTGCCTGGCCAGGAACGCGCCGCGCATGAGGGCCTTGCCCGCTCCGGCGGCGCTGAGCAGAGCCGGGTCCTGGTAGACGGTCAGGTGTGTATGCGCATCGATCAGTCCGGGCATGACGGTCTTGCCGGAGGCGTCGATGACCTTCGTCCCGGACGGGATCGCGGCGCGCTCGCCGACCGCCTTGATGGCGCCTCCCTCAATCAGCACATTGCCCTTGACCAGCTCCCCACCGGACATGAGAAGATTGCCGTTCTTAATGGCCAGCATGAATTCCTCCTCAGGCTAATAATTTGAATGCGTGCTTGATATCTTCCGCCACCATGGCGCGTTTGGATTTCTCGATCAGGAAGTTCTTTCCCGTCTGAAGATAGGAAGGAAAAATCCTGATGCCGTTGAAGTAGAACTCGCCCTTTCTGATCTTGTATGTAGATCCTGCGGGGATAGCCCTCATTCTATTTCTGCGCAACGATATGTAGTTGATTGCCTTGATAGCGGCATCACCCATCAGGAGAATGGCTCTGACGTTGGGGAACTGCTTCAGTTCCTCCTCCAGAATATACGAATTCTCCTCGATCACAGCCGCAGGGACAACCTGACCCTCGCGCGGCGACTTCACCGCGACTGTCAGGTAGACGCCCCTCTCGACGATGTCGTTGATATCCTTGACCTGTTGGCCGGCGCTCCTGAAAGCATCAACGGTGTTCACCATGAAGAGAGAATCCTGCGAGGAATAGAAATAGTCCTGCTCTTTATCAGGCATGGCCTCGCAGACCATAATTATTTTAACGCGCTGCGGGACTATCTGCGGCGGGATTTCAGAACCGTCTATGGCACCTTCCTCAACCATCAAAATGTATCCTTCTCTTCTCCATCTCGAAAACCTGTTCTCTCCATGATGCGCCTGATTCGCCCTAAGATAATATCTGAACGTCCCGGTATTCATCAAATCCAGCTCTAACAATCACAGCGCGCCAGGCGGACTGCAAAGGTTTCCGGATATTGCCAGATTGCACATTATTATCGTTTACGCATATCAAAAATCAGCAGAAAAACAACCGACCGGACTAATGTACTATTGACATTTGTATGCAATGTGTTCTATCCTGCATGAAAATCATAAAGGGAGGATTGCTATGCAAGCATACTGCATGAAATGCCGCAAAATGAGAGAGATCAGTAATCCCAAAGCCGTTAAAATGAAGAACGGCAAACCCGCAACCAAGGGAACCTGCGCTAAATGCGGGACCAAGGTTTACAGAATAGGCAAGAGCTAGATTCCTGACGGTCGGATAAGGAGAGCAGCTATTTATCAGCAGATACCTGCTCTCCTTATGCCGCGTATCTTATATAGTCGATAACCCTCATTCTGCGCTGCAAAGCCCGGCAGATTGTTCGCCTGTGCCGGTCCGTATTATTGTCTTCTATCAGGCTATGTTAAGGTTTTGCCTGATTTAATTCCACTTTGATATTCTTCCAGACGTACAGAGGGTTGAGGATTAGCGGAATGAAGTCACTTTTCATGATCGCAGCAATTATACTGGCATTGATGACAGGACTTGCCGGATGCATCGTGCCCGTCACTCAAACACAGCAGCCCGAGCCGGCGCCGGTGGTTGTACCGCAGGCCGACATCAATCTGACCATCGGCAGCCCGACCGGCGAGACGATACGTCCTCTGCTGGGCGTCAACATAGGCCCGATTCCGGCCGGTACGGACCCGGCCAACGCCGATCTGACAGCGGCTTACAAAGACATCGGTGTAAACCTCATCCGCACCCACGACTACTACGGGCCGCTGGATATGTGTGCAATGTATCCTGATTTAGCGGCCGACCCGCTGCTGGCCCAGTCCTACGATTTCAGCCGCAGCGACCAGGTCTGGAGGTCGATCGTCTCCGGTGGATTCGAGCCCTACCTGCGCCTGGGCGACTCGTACAACAACTCCAGGCCGCCCGCCGACTCGACCGAACGGGCCAACTGGGTCAAGGCTGGATTGGAAGTGATAAGACATTACCGTACGGGCAGATGGAGCGGCTTCAACACACCCTTCCGCTACGTCGAGATCTGGAACGAGCCGGACAATGCACAGTTCTGGCCCAGGCCGCATACTCCGATCGAGTACTTCCAGCTATACAGCGACACGGCGCTGGCAATTAAAAGCCAGTTCCCGGACCTCAAGGTGGGCGGTCCGGGCGTGACGCCCGCCGGCGCATTGACACCCCAGGGGAGGAAATGGGTACAGGACTTTTTAACCTTCGTGAGGCAGAGCGGTGCGCCGCTGGACTTCCTCTCCTGGCATATGTACTCCAACAGTCCGCAGCAGTACGCCGAAGCTGCCGCGTTCTACCGCTCCGCGCTGGATGCCAGGGGTTTCACAGGGACGGTCAAGCACATCACCGAATGGAACACCGAGATAAAGCGCAGCCAGGAGAGCAGTTCCGATTCTCTTGCGCTACGCACGGGCGCGAAAGGCGCCGCGATTTTAAGCGCCTGCTGGATCGAGCTCCAGCAGCAGAACGACCTGGAGGTCTCCACCTTCTACCGCGGCCCGGACCCTGATATCAAGGCGCCCACCTTCTACGGCCTGTTCTATGCCGACGGACGGCCCAAGTCCATCGCGTCGGCCTTCTCGTTGTGGTCCAGAATGGCCGGCTACGCGCAGCGGCTGGACACACAGATGCCGCAGAGCAGCCCGCTGTATGTGATGGCTGGAAGAAACGGCGCCGGACAGACGGCCCTGCTCATCGCAAACCCTGGCAGCGAGACCATAACACCGCTCATCAACTTCTCCGACGGGCGCCAGATCAAACAGCTTTCGCTTTACAGAGTCAGCGGCTCCGACCAGCGCGTGCAGACCGTCTCGCCGGCCGACGCCGTGATGGAGATAGGCGCAGAGAGCGTGCAGCTTCTGGTTATCGATTAGACAAAAGGACAATTTGTCCTGCTCCGAGATTTAACATCGTCGGGGCGCGGTGTTAAGATAGTCTTAACGACGAATTATGAAAAAAAAGACGGTCGCATTCTGGGATATATACGATTCTGAGAGCAAGGCTTTGATACAGAAAGAGAAGGCCATGACGCACGACGCCATGCCGACCGCGGGGGTGCTGATAATCGGTATACCCGGCAAATATCACGCCATTGTGAGAAATTTCAATTTCAAGGGCATCAAGGACAAGCTACCCTGCTACGATGTTTACGTATGAAACAGCAATTTGTCGGCACCGGAGGCAAAGGCGGGCTGAAGCTGATCAGCTGGATACTGGCCTACATAGTCTGGATATTTATTTTCCTCATCCCCGTTATAGGCATAATACTGATAATCATGTACCTGTCGAAGAACAGGGCGCTGCCTCAGGGCACGGTGGTAATAGACAGGACGGAATCCCAGCACAGGAAGCTTAACTCAGGCCGCTGACGGGATCGCCTATTTCCCTCGCGCTTTGATATCAGGTCTGCGCGGCCTGATGCCGTCCAGTATGAAATCGCAGATCATGCCTGCGATTTCGCGCGGTGTGAGCCTGCCGCCGGGTGAATACCAGAATACGGTGCGCATGATCAGGCTGGCGATCATGAGGACGGCAAAGCGGGAGTCGATGTCTGAAGCAAAAACTCCCTTCTTTTTCCCGTCTTCGACAATGGCGAACAGTATTTCACCGTAGTAGTCGCGCAGGCCGACGATCCTTTTCCTGTGTACGGGAGACAGATGCCTGATCTCCGAGTCGTACATCATCTTGTAGCGCCTGCCGACGACCAGCATACGCTCCACATGGATTTCGACGACCTTCCTCAAACGCTGCTGAGGGTCGCCGCGGCTGTCGGCGACAACAGGTTCCAGCAGTTCCAGAAAACTCTCCAGCTCCTCCTGCATCGCCTCGTACAGCAGCTGCTCCTTGCTGCGGAAATAGTTGTAGAGGTTGGCGGCCTCAAATCCGCAGGCCTCGGCGATGTCCCTCAGGCTGGTTCCGTTATAACCGTTCTCCCAGAACAGGTCGATGGCGACCGAGATGATGGCCGCCTTGCTGGCCGCCTTGTTGGCGGACCTGCTGCCTGTTTTATAGCCGGGACCCGCACGCCTGATCATGGAAAGTTAATGTACATTAACCATTCGGCATTGTCAATTATTTCTTGACAACCGTGCTATAATTGGAACATTGAATTAACAAGTGTTAATTGAAATATCGGACGCTGATAAAAACGAGGGAGGTTGCACGATGGCAGACAACTACGATCAAAAGCCCTGGCTCAAGTTCTACGACAAACATGTTCCGCCCAATATCGCCTATCCGGAAAAGTCCTACTGGGAGATAGCCAAGGAGGCCTTTGCCAGGTTCCCCGATCGGGCGGCGCTGCACTACATGGGACACACTTTCACCTTCAAGCAGATGGACAACCTGTCCAGCCGCTTCGCCAACTACCTGATCAAAAACGGTATAAACAAAGGCGATATCGTAGGAATCAACCTGCCCAACCTGCCCGCCTACTACATCGCCATGCTGGGCATTCAAAAGGCTGGCTGCATACTGAGCGGAGTGAGCCCGCTGCTTACCACAGATGAGCTGAGAAACCAGTTAAAGGACTCGGGGGCTAAAGTGCTGGTAGCGCTGGACGCCCTGATACCGCGCTGGAAGGCGGCGGTGCCCGGGACCGGCGTAAAGCACGTGATCGCCACCAGCATAGGCGACTATCTGCCCCCGCTGAAAGCCAAACTGGGCAAAATGCTGAAAAAGTTCCCCACCGCCGAGCTTGAGCCGATCGAAGGGGTTACGGTGATACCCTTCATGCAGGTCATGCGCAAAATGCCCGCCGACAGTGTGGAGGTCAAGGTCAGCCCGGACGATATTTTCGCCATCCAGTACACCGGGGGAACAACGGGGCTGCCCAAGGGCGCGGAGATAACCCAGCGCAACTTCGTATCGCAGATGACCCAGTTCATCACCTGGGTGGAGATGACGATGGGCGAGGAGGTCGGACAGACTGCCTTCCCGCTCTTCCATATAGCGGGACTGATGGTGAGCATGTCCCTCTTCTCCAGGGCTGTGCCGCAAATCGCCCTCCCCAACCCGCGCGACCAGAAAATGATTATATCCACCTTCAAGAAATACCGGCCCGACATCATCGGCAACGTGCCCACGGTTTACCTGGAGCTTATGAAGCTACCAGAGTTCCGTGCGCTGGATTTCTCCAAGCTGAAGTACTTCGCCAGCGCCGCGGCGCCCTTCCCGCCCGAGTATATCAAGGAGTTCGAACAGATCGTGGGCGGAACCCAGCTGATCGAGGTCTACGGCCTGACCGAGACCATGATTATCACCGCGCTCCCGCGCAATGGCGGGAAAAAGCCCGGGTCGGCCGGAGTGCCCTTCCCCGACACTGAGATTAAGATCGTCGACCCGGCCACGGGCGCAGTGCTCCCATTCGACGAGCCGGGCGAGCTGATAGTCAGGGGCCCGCAGGTATTCTCGCGGGGCTACCTCAACAAGCCGGAGGAGACCGCCAACGCGGTGCGCGACGGGTGGTTCCACACCGGCGATATAGCGCGCATGGACAGCGAGGGCTACGTCTTCATCGTCGACCGTCTGAAGGACATGGTCAACGTGTCCGGCTTCAAAGTGTTTACTCGCGAGCTTGACGACGTGATTATGGAGCATCCCGATGTCTTCATGGGCGCGAGCGTGGGCGTGCCGGACCCCGACAGGCCGGGAAACGAGATGGTCGCCACCGCCATAGTGCTGAAGCCCGGCATCGAGAAGTCCGATGAGGAAAGGAAACGCATCGTCGAGTACCTGCGTCAGAAGGTGGCCCCCTACAAGGTGCCCAAGAAGCTGGAGTTCATGGACCAACTCCCCACCAGCGCGGTGGGCAAGGTGCTCAAACGCGAGCTGCGCACCGCGTTGAACCCCAGGGCAAAGTGAGCGCTGCGAAAAAGCGAACGATCAGGCTGAGCTCTATATACAGCTGCGGGCAATGGTCTGCAGCCATGCCGTCGGACGAATGATCGTCTGAAGCTAACGGTATCCCATACCGGCAGCAGACTACGTAAATACTTAAAACTCAACCGGAGGAATAAATTGAACGATTTCGAAGTTATCGTCATCGGCGCGGGGCTGGGCGGCATATCGGCGGCGGCATCGCTGGCCAAGGCCGGCAAAAAAGTGCTGCTGTTGGAGAAGCATAATGTGCCGGGCGGCTACGCCACCTCTTTTTTACGCGGCCGCTACGAGTTCGAGGTCGCCCTGCACGGCCTGTCGGGACTTGGTGACGCAGATAACCAGGGGCCCATACTGAAGATGCTCACAGCCAGCGGCGTGGCGCCCAGGGTAGATTTTCTGCGCATACCCGACGTGTTCAGAGGGTATTACCCCGATTTCGAGCTGACGCTGCCGGTCGGGCGTGAGAGGCATGAGGATGCGCTGTGCAGCCAATTCCCCGCAGAAAGACAGGGTATCAGGAAATATATGGACATCCTGTTCGAGTTCGCCGACCAGGCGCTGAAAGCCAACCGCATCGGCATGAAGGCGGTTATGCAGGACCCCGGGCCCTTCTCCACACTGATGACATACTACGGCAAGTCGGTGTCCCAGGTGATCGATCCTCTGATAAGGGACGAGAAGCTGAGGGCGGTGCTGGGGCAGACCTGGGGCTACTATGCGCTGCCCCCTTCCAAACTGTCGTTCCTGGTCTACACGCTGGGCATGGCTTCCTACATCAGGTTCGGCATGGCCCACATCAGAGGGACATCACAGGCGATGTCGCAGGCCTTCATCGATGCCATCGAGGAGAACGGCGGCAAGGTGTGGCTGAACAACGGCGTCAAACGTATACTGACCTCCCGCGGACATGTGAGTGGTGTTCTAACAGACGACGGCACCGAGCTGTCTACGAGGTATATTGTCTGCAACGCCAATCCGCTCACGGCGGCGCTGCAGCTGCTGGGACGGGACAAAGTGCCGGGCTGGTATCTCAACCGTCTGGGCGCCTGGTCCAGAGGGGCGTCGACTTTCAATGTCTACTTGGGTGTTGACTGCGATTCGCGCAAGCTGGGACTGGAAGCACACGAAAATTTCGTCAACATATCCTATGATCTTGAGAAGCAGTATGCCAGCATGAAGAGCTCGGTCGATTTCGAGCCGGACGGCATAGCTGTGACAGCTTACAGCCTGGGCGACCCCACGGTTGCGCCCGCAGGGGCCTCCTCGATTGTCCTTACATCCATCGCTTACTCGGACCCCTGGCTGAAGCTGAGCCCGGAAGAATACCAGGCGGCCAAGAACAGTCTGGCGGCAAAGATGATCAAGACCGCCGAAAAGGCGGCGCCGGGACTGGGCAAACATATCGAGGCCATTGAAGTTGCCACGCCCCTTACCAACATCCGCTATACCGGCAACCCGGGCGGAAGCATCGTGGGCTTCGACGAGAACTACCAGGGTACGGGCAGCGACCATCTGCCGCAGCGCGGACCGGTGGAAGGGTTGTATTTCGCCGGCGCATGGGTCAATCTCGGTGGAGGTTTCGAGCCCTGCATCGCCTCGGGCGCGCTGGCCGCACGCCAGGTCATAAAAGATATGGAAAAGGGCGGCTGGGAGGCCGCGGATCTGGTAAAGGTGAGGGAGACTGTGGAGAAGCAGGCTGCCGGCATTCATGAACTGCGCAGTCCGCTGACCGGGCAGGCCAGGGCGGTCGGCGCCGTGCATCCGGGACGTCTCTCGCTGAAAGTGAAGGAGGTAATCGAGGAGACGGCCAGCGCCAGGACTCTGCGCATGGTCTCCAGCAACGGCAAACTCCCCCTCTTCAGGGCAGGTCAATACATCAATCTTTTCGTCAGGGTGGGAAAAGTTCTGACCTCGCGGCCCTACAGCATCTCCTCCGCGCCGGGCAAGCCGTATTTCGACCTCACGGTGCGCAGGGTGGAAAGGGGCTTCGTCTCTGACTACCTGATGAAGAAAGCGAAGTCGGGAGACGGGTTTGAGTCCACCGGCCCGTCGGGCAGCTTCTATCATGAGCCGCTGATGGACTCCAGCGACCTAGTCTTCCTGGCGGGCGGCAGCGGCATAACGCCCTTCATGTCCATCATCCGGCAGGTTGCGGCCAAAAAGCTGCCCCTCAGGATACACCTGATCTACGGCAGCCGCAGGCCGGACGACATCATCTTCAAGAAGGAACTCGACAGCATTGCCAGCCATAATCCCAATATTAAAGTCGACTACGTTATCAGCGAACCGCCCTCGAACTGGAAAGGATTGAAGGGCTTTCTGGATGAAAAGGCGATCTCCGGCCTAGTGGGATCTCTTAAAGAAAAGACGTTCTATATCTGCGGCCCGGCGCTTATGTATGCGCTGTGTGAGCCTGCGCTGCAGGAGCTGGGGGTACCCCTGCGCCGCATCCACAGGGAGGTCTACGGACCGCTGTCGTGCGTGGCGGACGAGAAAGGATGGCCCAAAAAGGTCGGTCTGGATACCGAGTACTCGGTCTTCGAGGAGGGAAGCGGCCGTAAGATCAGGGCCAGGGCCGGCGAACCGCTGATGGCCGCGCTGGAGAGGGCGGGCATCGTGATACCAGCGGTATGCAGGTCGGGCGAATGCACGGCCTGCCGCACCAGGCTGGTCTCAGGCAAAGTGTTCATACCGGAGCGCGTGCACCGCAGGCTGTGCGATGTCAGGAGCGGGTACATACACCCATGCATGACCTACCCGCTGGGTGACCTGCGCATCAGGATCCGCTGAAGATATGGCTACTTGTGGGTGAGGTCCAGGAACTTATCATCGTAGGCCGCCCCGATGAATAGCCTGTTTTTATAGGCGGCCGCGCTGGAGGACCCGCCGACCTGCTCGCCCGCGTTGTAGTACACCTCTTTTATTTCGAACATGTCGTTGGGCAGCGGCCTGATCATCAGCACCTGCGAGGGCGCCAGCTTGGACGGGTCCCGCCTGTTCATATCGTAGCTGAGAAGCTTGGGGATGCATCCCGCCCAGATATCACCGTCGCTGTCCATATTGATATTGTCCACGCCGGTATCGACGTCCACGTCTTTGACCATTTTCAACGCGCCGGTGGCCGGGTCGCGGTCGTACACGCGTATCAATTTGCCCACGGTCGAGGTTACGTACAGCCTCTTCCCGTCGTGGCTCATAGCGAACCCGTTGGCGCAGGCGATATTCTCCGCCGCCTTCCTGAATGTACTGCCGTCATAGTAGACGACGTTGGATATGGGCAGCTGAAAGTACAGCTCCATCATTTTGCCCATGCGGTCGGTGGCGCCGGAATCATTGGAGAAATAGAACTGCCTGGGTCCCACACCCAGAATATCGTTGGGGGAAACGATCAGACTGTCGCCTAAGGTCTCCAGGTGCTTGAGCTTTCCCCCCTCGTACTTGAAAAGCTCGACCGTGCTTCCCGATATCGTATCGGCGAATGGGTTGTCACCTGCCATGTTGATCACGTACAGGTAGTGCTCGCCCGAGGGCGAGGTGTACAGGCTGATGCCGTGCGGGTGAAAGGTGCGGGGGAAGTCCTGCGTCAGGTCGACAGGCACAGGTTTATCGGTGGTCAGAGAATACCCGTAGATGGCCCCCTGCGTCGGAGTTCCCTTCATGGCAGCCCTCCTGTCCGACGAGGAGATGAAGGCGACCTGGTCCTCAACGTCGATATCTACATCCTCCGGCCCCGCGCACTTCACCTGTACGCCCTGGTAATCAGAATGCGGCTGCACCGATTTGAACTCCCCCGCAAACCAGAGCGTCCTTGCGGCGAAGGCCAGAAGCAATATGATAATGACACCGATAACGATCCCGACTACGATCAACACCTTTTTAAGCATAACAGCCTCCCATTGATCTCATTTCGACCCGCGGAAACAGCGCCCGGATATTAAAAAGCCCGGAGGGCCGGACATACTATTATTATAACATTATAATATTTCATCATGTCAATATATCCGGGACGAATGCATCACGCGACGGCCCTGCATGTAATCGGTTAAAACGCTTGGTACAGGAAATATCACGCTTATGCGTAATAAAAGAAGGGGCAGCCTGCGAGCTGCCCCTTCACAGTTAAAACGGTCCGAGATTACCTGTTTTTACCCTTTCCGTGCCCATTTCCATTCCCATTACCGTTGCCGTTGCCCTGATCGTTATCCACATCTCCGGCAGTGAAGCTGTTGCCGTTGCCCATGTGGGAATTGGGATTAAACGGTTTCTGCAGACCGGGGGCATGGTCGATACCTTTGCCGGGCACTCCCCTGCTTCTGAGTATGCCGGCTTTAGTGAGGATGTCCTCGATCCACGTCGCAAGCGTAACGGAAGACGCCGCGCTGGCAGTGTAGGATACGTTGTCCGTCGATACTCCTGTGACCGTGGCTGTGTTGGAGATCGGGCCGGGGAAGTCTCCCGCCGCTACCATGTAGTCCAGGCTGGCGCTGATGTTTTCGCCCGGAGCAATGCTTGTGCCAGGCAGGCTTATCTCACCGAATTTAGTATCGGTGAGCTCCAGCGACTCAATGGTAGTATTGCACGTACTGGTGATCAGGTAACTGTACGAGATATTATCGCCCGAAGATGCTGTGGTCAGTGAGGGTGTCACCGTAACGGCAAGTCCTTCCGCTGAGTCTGCAGCGGCCGCGGCCGGCGCCAGAATTACAGTCGCCAAGAGGACTGCTGTCAGCAGGCCGCCAAGGAATTTAGTTCTGTTCATCTTGTTCCTCCTGATTCCCTTTTTCGGTTGATTCCGGGAATACAGAGAGAAACAAAGCATTTTTAAAAAGGTTTATTCGTATCAGTCAGGAAATTGACTTCATATGGCTATCGCCATATACTTACGACTCACCCCGAGCGGGTCTGAAGAGGCTGATGTTAGCTGTGAATGAAGCTGAACTCATCCGGTTGGCCGACCTGAACCTCGTTGAATTCTGGCGGGAGAGCTCGAAATGGGTCCCGAACACCGAGATCGTTGAGAAAGATGAAACCGTGTTCATAGATTGCGGCATCGAGTTCCCGGGTTGCAGCGTTGCGTTCAACCTGTCGGAAGAGCCGGTTGAGCCACCCGCTGAATTTATAGCCCGTGCCAGGGCTTTTTTTCACGGCAGGAAGCAGGGTTTCTCACTCCAGCTGCGAGGCCACCGTGACCAGGGCATAATTCAACACTGTAATGACCAAAAAATATTCCTGGTCGGCGATCATCCCGGCATGGTTCTGGAAGAGAAAGCCACAGGCGGAGAGACCCCGCAGGGAGCGGAGTTGCGCTGGGTAATCAGCGCCAACGATCTGAAGGACTTCAGATCGGTTGCGGTGGAATCATTTATGGACCTGCTGTTTCCGCGGGAGGTCAGTGAAGCTTATTTCACACATGCCGAGCGCGTGCTGAGCCCGTTTTCAATTCTGGCTACGGTCTATTTCGACGGCGAGCCTGCCTGCTGCGCCATGGCCATGCTCAGCCACGGCATAGCCGGCGTCTACTGGGTAGGTACCTCCAGGAAAGCGCGCGGCAAGGGCCTGGCCAAATATTGTGCCTGAGAAGTCAGCAACACCGCGATTGACATGGGCGCACGGGTGGTCGTGCTGCAGGCCAGCCGTTTCGGGAACCTCATATATCCAAAGCTCGGTTACCGCAAATTCGGCACCTATTTTCACTTTATATGCTCAAGCAGGGGATAACCAATATGAACAGCAAGGCAATCGAGTGGCTGCTGGTGCCCGGCGAAATCGTAAGCGCCGCATTGTTGATGGGAATCTACTTGAAAGATGGTTAAGCGATTCGGAAAGCTGATAACCGCAGGCCTCATCGTAATGGGAATCGGTGTAATCACCTTTCTGCTCGTGATCCCCTTGTACGCCATGTTCAAGCTGGATACCGATGTCCTGGGACTGATCATTATAGATATCGGCCTGATACTCTGCATTATCGGCATAATCCGCAGGAAGCAACTGCAGGGATTCAAGCTGGCCATCATGGTGACCCTTGCCTCGGTCCTGAGCTTACCCGTGCTGATGCTGATCGTAACGACAGTTATCTATCTTATAACCGGCAAACCGCTGGGAGAGTGAGGAGATAAGGATAGCAACCGGCTTCGAATTGACAAAAATCCCTGCTTATTTTAAATTTGCCATTATAAGGTCTTGTTAGGAGGTAAGCGGATGAACAAGAGTTATTTAATCCTGATTTCCCTGCTCATATTGACGATGGCAGGTTGTATCACTATCACCCAGCCGCCCGCACAACCAGCCACACCGCCTGCAGTCGTCGTTTTCAGCGCCACTCCCGCGGAGATAAAAAGCGGTGACTCGTCAACGCTGCTCTGGAATGTGACCGGGGCCACCTCGGTAACCATCGACCAGGGCATCGGCGCCGTGTCCGTGGCTGGCTCTACAAAGGTATCGCCGACTCAGAACACGGTATACACTTTAACCGCTATAAATTCCGCCGGGACGACCACCCAGCCGGTAACCCTTAAGGTGGAGGGACTGAATATCCCGGGACAATTCCTCAGGCCTGTGATCCCGCCGTTAATACCACTGTATACGACGGTTCTTGACCTTATCGAGGAAGCGCCCAATGCCAAATGGGACAATTTCGTTATGGGCGTCGTGCTGCCCTTCCCCGGCCTCGATACCGACAACAGGGGCTTCGTCATGTACAGGTACAACGTGAAAATGGAAGACGGCCAGAGCTATGCCAGGGTGCTGGAAACCCACCCTCAATGGGTTGAACATGGAAGCATTACGGGATGGTACCAGCCGATGCTCGTACCGGCAGGCGCGAGATTTATTGCCAAAGCCGGTTTCCTGTTAGGCGCCCAGGGGACGGACGGCGTTGAATTCAGGCTGGGATTCAGGGACTCGGCCACACTGCATGATACGCTGCTGGCAAATGTTTCCGCTCAATATGACGGCACGCTGAGCGATATCAACGTCCCGCTGGACTCCATCGCCGGCAAGACAGGGCAATTCCAGCTGATCGTGGTGGCAGCCGGCACATCAAACAGGGACTGGGCCGCCTGGACCGAGGCAAAGATCGTGAAGTAGGCCGCGCAATATCGGAGGAGCCCCATGATAAACCTGCGCTTGTTCAGCATTATATTGGCTGCGCTGTTCATGCTGCCAGCCGTGTTGTCCGCCTGCAGGGCGCCCGCTCCCGCAACTTCCGATACAGTCAGTGCGACCTCTTCTGGCGAGGCGGTCAAATCAGTCGATTCCCAGCACCCTGTGCAGCAGATCTGGGACGATAACCATGCGCTCTACCGGAAGATACTCAACCTGCCCTATAACCAGGAGCTGCTCAGCGGCAAACTCGATGAGGCGATATTCCGCGACTACATCATCCAGGACTATCATTTCTGCCAGAACTACAAGAAGGTACACGCCATTCTGCTTGCTAAAGCTCCCGACGAGAAGTCAGCGAAGTTTATGCTCAATTATATAAAGCTGATAGATTCCGAGATCGAATCGCTCCACGCAACCTACATTAAGACATACGGGATAACCGAGAAGGAGCTTGCCGACCCGACGGGATACCCCAGCACGGAGCTCTACAACTCGTACCTGGTCAAGACTGCAACGCTCGAGCCGTTTGAGGTGGGTTTAATGGCAACACTGCCCTGCCACTGGGTCTACTACCAGGTCGGCATCGACATGAAGAAGGCGGAAAAAGTCCCGGGTAATAAGTATCAGGCATGGATCGACCAGTACGGGACGACGCCCTGGGAGAAGAGCGAGGTCAAGAAAGTCGTGGACCTGGCCGAGGAATACATGCAGGACGCCAATGATGAGACCAGGCTTGAAATGAAGACCGCCTTCGTGACCGCCATGAAACTGGAATACATGTTCTGGGACGGGATTTACAACAGGGCAAAATGGGTCCGGTACTAGACCGGACCCATTGCACTGCTGACTATTCAGTTAAACTACCCGGCCGATGGCCGCTCCATCCCTGATGGCGAACATGATGTTGCCCGGGGCTCTGGCATCGCCCAGCAGCCAGACCTTTTTCGGAATGGTTGTCCTGATCTCCCGGTAAAGCCGGTTGTCTGAACTATATCCGGTTGCCAGGACGACGGAATCAGCCGGAAGGGTTTCCTTTTTATCCCCGCTGACGACATCGACGCCGTTTTTCCCGATGGCAGCTACCTGCGTCCCGAGCATCACCCTGATCTTCTTAAAGGCCAGCATATCCTCGAGCATCTTTTTATTGGATACGAAGAGGGCCTCTTTGCCGAGCGTCATCAGTCCGGGCAGCGCCTCGATAAGGGTGACCTCCCTGCCTTTTTCCTCCAGCCAGAGTGCCACCTCGCAGCCGACCTGGCCGCCGCCGATTACCGTCACGCGCTTACCGGATTCCTTTTTCCCCAGCAGGAGGTCGGTAGCAGTGCACACATGCGGCAGGTCGACGCCGGGGATGGGCGGGACCTTGGCGGTTGCCCCGGTAGCCACGACGATCTCATCAGCATCCAGTTTCTCGATCTGGTCCAGCTTTATTTCATGTCCAAGCTTCAGCTTAACGCCCGCGCTTTTCAGCTCTTTTTCATACCACGTGAGCAGCCGTTTGTCGGCATCTTTGGATGGAGGGACGGACCCGGCTAAAACCACGCCGCCCAGGCTGTTGTTCTTATCATAGATGGTAACGCTATGCCCGCGCAGCGCGGCGATCCGGGCAGCCTCCATGCCTGCAACGCCTCCGCCGATTATGGCTATTTTCTTGGGAATGGCGACCTTCTGCAGCCCTGCATACCTTTCGTTGAACAGGTCGGGATTGACCGCACATGTCATAGGCAGTCCCGCAAAGGCATGGCCTATGCAGCCGTTGTTGCAGCCGATGCAGGGGCGTATAGCCTCATCCCTTCCCGTCCTGGCCTTGTTGGCCCACTCAGGATCGGCCAGCAGCGCCCGGCCCAGGGCAACGGCATCCACCATTTTATTTTTAATGGCGTCGTTGGCCATGCGAGGCGTATTTATTTTGCCCGGGCAGATGACCGGGATCTTGAGCTGCGCCTTCACCTTTGACACGTCGTCCAGCCACAGGCCATCTTTCTGATACATGGGAGAATAAAGCCAGTACATCGAATCGTAGCTGCCGCAGGCCATCAGCAGAGCGTCGAATCCCGCTTTCTCAAGCTCTCGAGCAATAGCAATGCTGTCTTCAATATCGCGTCCGAATTCTTTGAATTTCTCGCCGGGGACGGCGCCCTGCTGTATGCCTTTCATATAGTGCTTGGCAGCCAGACGGGCGGTCACCGGAAAATCAGCTCCGCATAAAGCCTTGACACCCTT
>CAZDXZ010000003.1:0-7271 GCA_964509615.1 uncultured Dehalococcoidales bacterium | reverse complement strand
CAGCCAGACGGGCGGTCACCGGAAAATCAGCTCCGCATAAAGCCTTGACACCCTTCACAATATCGGTAAACAGCTTCGCTTTCCCTTCCGCCGAGCCGCCGTATTCGTCAGTTCGGCGGTTGAACGCGCTCATGCCGAACTGGTCGCCCAGGTAGCCGCCGTAGATCCCCACGAAATCCACGCCGTCGCATCCGGTCATCAAGCAGTTAAGAGCGGCCGAGACAGCGCTCTGTACCAGGCGTTCAATCTCTTCTTTGGTCAGCGCCCGGCAGGTGGTGCCCGGATCCCACCAGTTGGGATTTTCAGACGGTGAAACGGGCGAGCTCAGCAGAAAGGGCGGCATGACCCGGCCGTTGCCCACCGTCATCTGGATAAACAGCTTGGTATTATACAGATGGACCCGCTCCACCGCCTTTGTCAGCTGAGTCATGAAAACTTCCGGCTGATCAAAGGGCGAGGTGAAAACTGCGCTCACTTTCTCGAACCCGGCATTCAGCGGGAAGGCGCCGGTATAGATCAGTCCGACCCCGCCCTTGGCCCGCTCTTCATAGTAATCGATGACCTCATCGGTAATGACGCCGTTCGCGTCCAACCATCCCATGGGCATCATCGGGCTCATCATAACCCTGTTTGTCAGTTCGACTTTGCCGATTTTAAAGGGCGTGAACAACTCGGGATACTTCAACATTTACATCTCCTCCAGACAATTAAGTTTATCTTCGATGGCTGCGCCCGTATCGGTATATAGCTGATCCACAAGCAACCTCCACTTATATGCGACAGCATGGTAACATGCGATATTGATTTTGTCAATATCGCTTAATTTTATATGGATTAGTACAACACTTGACGAATTTCATATTTATGGGTGCCGAAGTAAATCACTCGGCCTCGCGTACCGTCAATTGCCGGGTGTCATGCATATTGACAAAATCACATCGGGTTACTACAATGTTATAACATTGTAGTAACCGCAGGGGTGTGATCATTATGCTCAAGAAACTCACCCGACACGGTAATAGCCTGGCCCTTGTCCTGGACAAGGGTGTGCTTGACCTTTTAAACATAGACAGTGAAACGCCACTGGAGATCTCCACGGATGGCTCACTGCTGCTGATTTCGCCGGTGAGAGATGAAAAAAGGAGACGGCAATTTCAGGATGCTCTTGAGAAGACGAATGCCAGGTATCACCGTGTTCTGAAGAGGCTGGCGCGTTGACAGGTCCCGTTTTTCTGGGACTTGACGAGATCATAGAAATTCACCATGACCAGATCGAACGGTATGGCGGGCATCCTGGAATTCGCGACCTGGGAATGCTCAAATCCGCCGTTGCCATGCCCTCTGCCACCTTTGATGGAAATTATCTTCACACGGATATCTTCGAAATGGCGGCTGCCTATCTTTTCCACATCGTCAGGGACATGATAGTTGGATTGTTGGAGACAAACCCGCAGTTTGGCTTGAATTCCAGCATTAGATGAGTGCGCAATAGGCGCCTTGATAAAACTCATTTATGCTCGGCCTTACGGGCTGAAGGCCTCCGCATCCAGATCTCGATAAACGCGCGCACCGGCAGGCCCAGCAGGCACAGCCATCCGAAGATGTCGCCGATGCGGGTATACAGTGTGCCGGTGCACAATTCCACTACCCGGCTTATTAATATACCTGCCGCCGTCTTCTGCGGATATAAATGACTCCCATCACAAGAGAGGTGAAGATCAGCAGCAGGCTGACAGCCAGAATAATGTTGGGATCAATATGGTCCTCCACCGTGAAGCTGCCTGCCGGCCTGCCTTCGATATAGACGGAATATGTGCCCGGCCGGCTTTTGACCGTAGTGAAGATGATGGTCCTCGTTCCTCCGCTCTCAATGGACACGGCCCGGACGCTCTCCAATTCGCCGTTGACATAGAGCCGCACGGCCGTGCTTCCTTTGACCGTAGTCCGGTTTGCCATGATGACGGTTATTTCAACGGGCGTTCCAGTGGGAACCTTTGTTGGCGACAGTGAGGCGCTCTGAACGACCACGTTAGCCGGGATTATAGGTGGTGGCGATACCGGCGAGATCTGTCCCGAGGAACCATGTGGCGGGGGTGGCGGTTCCGGAGTAGGTGCAGGAGGCTGTGGAGTCGCCGGGGACAGCGTCGTAAAGCGCTGTTTCGCGCCGTAAACCGTGCCGTCGCCGGCGGCTTTCGCTCTGAAGTAGTAGGTGCCGCCCTCAGCCAAACCTGTCAGGTCGGCAAAGAAATCACCGGCAGCATTCATAGTCTGCACGGTAGTTTCATACGCATATATCCCTGGAGATACGCCCCACTGGAAAGATACATTAGCGAAAGTAGAGGAGCCCAAAGAGTCCAATCTGCCGTTAAGCGTGGCTGCGGTGGTGGTTATGTTGCCGGCGTTCCCGGTGATAACCGATGGGGGGATATTGGATGTGATGAAGCTCATCTCATCCCCGCAGGTGGTGCCGTAGATGCCGCCGTCCGCTCTGGCCCTGAAGTAGTAAGCGGTATGGGCTGATAATCCGGTCAGACCGTCCTGAAAGGCGCCGGCGGAGGTCTTTGCCTGCGCCGCCGTTACGTTGGGATAAGGCCCTCCCTGTGCTGTGCCCCACTCAAATGCTACGTCTACAGTGGTGGCCGTTCCCAGTGCAGTCAGGTTGCCGTTCAACACGGCGGAGCTTTCCGTTATGCTGCCGGCATTATCGGTCGTGACCGAAGGCGGCAAAGCGCCGGTAGTGAAAGCATGCTCGGCGCCGTAGCCTGTGCCATGTATCCCGCCGTCTCCCTTAGCCCGGTAGTAGTAGGTGGTGCCGGGGATCAAGCCGGTGATGCGCGCTTGAAAGAGATCCGGTTGGCTCATAGCCTGCGGCGCGGTCTCGTTTGAGTAACTGCCCGGCGAGGTGCCCCATTGGAACGACACGTTCACCGTGGCGGCTGAGCCCGGCAGGTCCAGGTCTCCATTCAGGACGGCGGCGTTGGTCATGATGTCTGTGGCGCCACCGGTGCTCACTACGGGCGGCAGGTGGTTGGTGGTGAAATTCAGCTCATTCCCATAGCAGGTGCCGTAAATACCGCCGTCCGCTATGGCTCTGAAATAATAAGTGGTGAACGGGGTCAAGCCGTTGACGCCGATGTTGAAGGTCCCGGTGGAGGTTCTGGCCTGCGGCGGCGTGGAGTCGGGGTAAGGCCCCCCCGCTGTGGTGCCGTACTGGAATGACACGTTCACGGTGGCGGCCGTGCCCAGGTCGGTCAGGTTGCCGTTCAGGAAAGCGGTATCGGTAGTCATGTTCGTGGCGGCGTTGGTAGTCACCGAGGGTGGCCGGGCGCCGGTGGTAAAGGAATGCTCGGCCCCGTAGCCTGCGCCATGTATTCCACCGCTGGCCATAGCCCGGTAGTAATAAGTGGTGTTATTAGACAGGCCGGTCAGGTTAGCATTGAAATCCTGGGGGGCATTCTTGACCTGGAGGGGCGTCTGATCATTGTATACGCCGGAGGCAATGCCGTACTGGAAGCAGACGTTGTCCGAGGCAGAGGTGCCCAGGTCATTAAGCGTGCCGTTCAAGGTAGCCGAGTCGACAGTGACGCCTGTGGCAGCGCCGGTTGATACCGACGGCGGCGTTGTCCCCGTAGTGAAGCTCAACTCCGAACCCCGGGCAGTGCCGTGGACTCCACCATCTGCCTTAGCTACAAAGTAATAGGTGGTGAGAGCGGTCAGGCCGTTGATGTCTGCCTGAAATTGGCCCCGTGAGTCCATTGCATGGAGCGGTGTGGTGTTGTAAGGCCCACCGGATATCAGTCCCCAGTCGAATGACACGTTCACTGTAGCAGCCGTGCCCGGGGAGTCCAGAAATCCCTGCAGGATGGCGGAAGCAGCAGCTATATCGGTGGCGTTATCGGTGGTGACCGAAGGCGGCACTTTCAAGGTGGTGAAGCTGCGCTCCGCGCCGTAGCCAGCGCCGTAGATGCCGCCGTCCGCCTCTGTCCTGAAGTAGTAGGTGGTGTTTCCACGCAAGGCGTCAATATCTGCATGGAAAGCCCCCGCGTCATTTTTTACTTCAGGAGAGGTTGAATTGCTGTAGGGGCCGCCGGGCGTGATTCCATACTGGAAGGACACATTCACCGCGGCAGCAGTGCCCAGCGCATCCAGGTTGCCGTTCAAGGTAGCGGCATCTGCGGTGACGCCGCCGGCATCATCCGTGGTTACCGACGGCGGCACTGTGGAGGTGGTGAAACAGTGCTCGTCACCATAGCCGGTGCCGTAAGTGCCGCCGTCTCCCGCGGCCCGGTAGTAATAGGTGGTATCGGAGGTCAGGCCGGACAGGTTAGCCTGGAAGGCTCCGGTCGCAGTCTTGGCCTGCGGCGGAGTCGAGTTTGCATAAGGGCCTCCCTGCTGGGTGCCGTATACGAATGACACGTTAACCGTGCCGGCTGAGCCCAGGTGGCGCAAGTTGCCGTTCAAGGTGGCTGAGTCAGCTGCGATGCCGGTAGCCGGATCGGTCTCCATCCAGGGCGGGAACATCCCCGTGCGGAAAGAAACCTCGCTGCCGTAGTCAGTGCCGTGTATTCCTCCATCCGCCCTGGCCCGGTAATAGTACATGGTAAGAGGGGTTAAGCCGGTCAGACCAGCCTGGAAGGCACCTGTTCCCGTCATTGCCTGCGGAGCTGTTGAGTCGGGATACGGCCCTCCCTGCTGAGTGCCCCACTGGAAGGACACGTTTACCGTGGCGGCTGTGCCCAGGTCAGTCAGGTCGCCGTTTAAGGCGGCGCTGTTGGTGGTTATCCGATCGGCGCCGTTGGTGGTCACCGACGGCGGGATTTTACCGGTGGTAAAAACGTGCTCCGCACCATAGCCCATGCCATGTATGCCGCCATCCGCCCTGGCCCGATAGTAGTATGTGGTATCCGGAGCCAGACCGCCGATGTGTTCCTGGAAATCGCAGGCAGCGGTCTTGGCCTGGGGAGCGGTCTCGTTGCTATACATGCCCGGCGTTGTGCCGTACTGGAATGAAACGTTCACAGTGGGGGCCGTGCCCGGGGAAGTCAGGGTGCCCTTCAAGGTGGCAGCGTCGGCGGTTACACCGGTGGCTTCATTGGTGGTTACCGAAGGCGGCACCCTGGAGGTGGCAAAGCTCATCTCGGAGCCATAGCTGGTGCCATGAACGCCGCTGTCTGCCTTCGCCCTGAAGTAGTAGGTGGTATTGCCGTTCAGGCCGTTGATGACGGACTGAAAAGCCTCGGGAGCGGTCAACGCCTGTGTGTCGGTCTCTCTATCATAGCGGCCCGGCGCGGTTCCGTATTGGAAGGACACGTTCACCGTGACGGCCGTGCCCATGGAAGTCAGGTTGCCGTTTAAAGTGGCGGAGGCCGGTGTTACAGCGGTTGCCCCGGTGGTAGCTATCGAAGGTGGAACTTTCAAAGTTGTAAAGCTCATCTCGGAGCCATAGCTGATGCCATGTGCCCCGCCGTCCCCCTTAGCTCTGAAGTAGTAGGTGGTATTGCCGGCCAAATCAGACAGGTTGGCGTTGAAAGGGCCGCGCGCTGTCATCGCCTGCGGTGATGTGGAGTTGGGATACGGGCCCCCCTGCCGGGTGCCATACTGGAAGGACACGTTCACCGTAGTGGCGGTGCCCGGATTTGCCAGATCGCCATTTAACGTAGCCGAGGCTGCAGTGACATTGGCGGCATCGCCTGTAACCACTGAAGGCGGCATGCTGGAGGTGGTGAAGCTTAATACGGCGCCATAGCTTATGCCGTGTGTCTCTCCGTCAGCGACTGCCTGGAAATAATATGAAGTATTTGGACTGAGTCCCGTCACATACGCCTGAAACGACCCCGGGGAGGCCATATCGTCATAAGGCGTTATATTATTCAAACTGTTCGGACCTGACCCCCATACAAAGAACGTGTGTACGGCGGGGGCAGTGCCCAGCCCGGTGAGGGTGCCGTTCAATGCAGCAAAATTGGCAGTGATGGAGCTGGCAGCGTTGGTGATGACCGATGGAGGAACCGTTGAGGTGGTAAAGCTCTTCTCTGCGCCAAAACCGATGCCGTCATCGACAGTGCCGGCCTTTGCCCGGTAATAGTATGTGGTGTAGGCGGCGAGGCCGGACAGGTCCGCCTGGAACGCACCGGCGCCGTAAACCGCCTGCGGAGTGGTCTCGTGAGTATAGGCTCCGGGCGCCGTTCCCCACTGAAAAGAGACATCCGCGTACGCTGCAGAATAGAGTGAAATAAGATGCCCGTTAAGCCTGGCTGATGTACGGGTGATGGAGGATGCGCCATCCGTCTCGACATCGGGCGACTGGGTATATTTTGCCGTCACCGCATGTAAGACCGGTGTGACGAAATGGCTATTAGATGTCAGGGTCGCCCGCCATTGCATATAGCGACCATCAGGCAGGCCGGATGTCACCGGGCTGCTGCTGCCTATTGAGATCCAGGCGGGCGCGGCGTCCTCCTTGTTGAAGGCGGTGTTGCCGGCCCTGACTTCGAATGTTATATCCGTAGACCCGTGAAGCGTTTCCTGCCAGCTAAGCTCCCTCCATGCCATATCGGCCGAGCCGGTGTCCCAAACCTCCGAGGCAATGCTGCCGTTAGAAACGTAAATACCCGAGACATAGCCCGGCGCGGGGTTGGTACTGCCCGAAAGCGTGCGGTAATCCAGGCGGATCTTCCCCACACCGGCGGCAGTCGCTGCAGCGCCTGTCAAACCGGCAGGGCCGTGCGGTCCCGCGCTGCCATCATTCCCGAGGCACCAGTCCTGAAGCGAGTAGCCCCTGTATCCCTTGTCCCCGCCTGTGCCGCCGCCTGCCCCCGTTCCGCCGTTTCCCGCGGCGCCGCCAGTTGCAACCACAAGCGAGTTACCCAGTGTGAGATTGTCCGTAGCCAGCCACACGGTGCCGCCGGCGCCGGCGCCGCCCCCGTTTCCACCATACCCTCCCTGAGATCCGCCGCCTCCACCGCCACCACTCCCGGTACATACCAGCAGCCCGTTGCCGCCTGAACCTCCGCAACCACCACTTTCATTACGGGAAGTGCAATTGCCTCCATTGGTCCCACGGACTCCAGCACCACCGCTGCCGCCTGAAAGTCCAATCGCCTCGATATTGCCGCTGATGACAATTGATCGGGCGAAGATTATGATCGCGCCTGCGCCGGTTCCGCCCTGGCCACCGCTGCCGCCGGCTCCTCCCGACCTTCCAGCGAATCCTTTATCACCTTTGTCGCCGTCTCCCCCGCTGCCGCCGCCGCCGCCACCGCCTCCATAGC
>CAZDXZ010000002.1:0-49904 GCA_964509615.1 uncultured Dehalococcoidales bacterium | reverse complement strand
TGGCAATACGTCTTCTTCCACAGCGTATTCCCACTCTTGATGACCTTGGTCTGCCCGATATATGCAAGGAACTCGTCAACAGACCGCGGGGACTGATATTGATTACCGGCCCTACAGGTTCGGGCAAAAGCACCAGCATTGCAGCCATGCTCAACTATCTCAACAACACGGTCAAACGCTATATTGTCACCATCGAGGACCCGGTTGAGTATGTGCACCCCAGTATAAAATGCGCTTTCTCTCAAAGGGAACTGGAGCAGGATACACATTCTTTCGTCAATGCGCTCAAGTATGTTCTGCGGCAGGACCCGGATGTGATACTGGTGGGTGAGATGCGTGATCTTGAGACGGCATCGGCCGTTTTAACCGTGGCGGAGACAGGACACCTGGTGCTCTCAACCGGGCACGCGCCCAGCGCTGCGCAGTCCGTAGAGCGGATTGTGGATCTATTTCCTCCACATGAAAGGCCCATGGCCCAGGCGCGCCTGGCGTCCACACTTTTAGCGGTATTCAGTCAGGTGCTGGTACCTCGAATAAATGGGGGCAGGGTGGCAGCGGTGGAGATTATGCTAGCCAATGCGGCTGTTAAGAACCTGATCAGGGAGGGGAAACCATTCCTGATCCCCAATACCATTCGCACAAGCTCCAACATCGGCATGAAAACACTGGATGACGCGCTGATTGATCTGTACAGGAAAGGCATAATCACCAGAGAACATGTATTTGCCTTCTGCCAGGACGTGGACGACGTGAATAAATTGATGCGGTCGGCAAACATTTAACGACAACGATAATTAATAAAGGAGGCATGGACTGGAGTCCATGCCTCCTTTATATAAAATACGATGATATTATTTAACGCAACTTGTACCACTCGGGACCGAACCGCCGGCAGGAATAACATATGTGCAGTTGAGCGAATTAAGGAAATAGGGAGCCAGGATGCCGGCGCTGCTGGGTGTAACCGTGGTAGCAGGGAAGGTGGTAACAGTCGAATGGTCGTACATGTACGCCGTTACTGCAGTTTGGACGTTGGCCTGTTCTGTCGCCCGCGCTTCTGTCCGGCCGGAGCCGATGAATTTGGTGACATTCAGAATGACCACAGCGGCCAATGTGCCAAGTATGGCTATCACAACAAGCAGCTCGATAAGAGTAAAACCCCTATGGAGTGTCTTAACGGTCTTCATTGATAACCTCCTTCACTCCAAGATTCAAATTACCACTCAATTAATTCTCAGTAAACCTTAAGTTGTGTGGCGCTACAGTATACTATAATAAACGCGATTAAAACAAGGGGCATGAGATAGTCTCATGCCCCCTGTGCGATGCAGGTTAATCCTGGCCGATGTTGCTATTTTACGCAGCCGGTTCCCGCTGGAACCGAACCGCCGGCAGGAATCGTATATGTGCAGTTAAGCGAATTGAGAAAGTAGGGAGCCAGGATGCCAGCGCTGGATGGTGTAACCGTAGTGGCCGGGAAGGTGGTAACAGTTGGGTTGTCGTACATATATGCCGTCACAGCGGTTTGTACATTGGCCTGTTCCGTGGCGCGCGCCTCTGTCCGGCCGGAGCCGATGAACTTGGTGACATTCAGTATTACTACAGCAGCCAGGGTGCCAAGTATGGCAATGACGACCAGTAATTCGATCAGGGTGAAACCTTTGTTACCGTACTTGAAAAACTTTTTCATATTTCCTCCTACATTATCGTGTGTCCGGACCGACCTCACCGGACCAATTTATTTACAGTAATATTTATACAGCATCTTTGTGGCAGGGTCAATAGCATTAAGGTAACTGTATTGTAGTACTTAAGTACCGCTATTGCATATCGGCGGGCATTGTATTATCTTAGCAACTGAATAGATTTAGGTAGCAATACTTTTTAATCGAGTGCAGTATTGAAAAGATGAATCAGGCCGCAGTCGACGAGAGGTGGGGCAGCGTGCTGGGCAGGGCAGCCGAATGCCTGTGGCTGGCGACAATATTTATAACGCCCCTGTACTTTAACCTGTATTTAAGGGACTCATCTCTTTTCGCCAAAACGCGGCTTTTCCAGTTCATGGTTCTTACGTTGCTGGGCATCACCATCGCCAGGTGGATATTGAAAAGAGATGCAGACCACGGCAACCTTATAGCTTCAGTCAGGAGATCGCCTCTTCAGGTTGCTACACTTTTTTTCACTCTGGCCTGGATTATTTCGACTATTTTTTCGGTGATGCCGTACCGCAGCCTGTGGGGCAGCCTTGCCTGGCAGTACGGACTTTCATCTATGCTGTGCCTGGTGATTTTTTTTCTGATTATCGCAGAGAGCATAACGGCCAGGGTGCAGATCGACAGGGTGATGTATACGCTGATGATCTCTTCGGGACTGGTATGTATGGTGGGCATTGCCCAGATCGTTTTCCCGTGGCTGGTCCCCTGGGGCACCATAAACGGCCGTGCGCTTTCCACCATAGGTAATCCCCTTCATCTCAGCGCTTTCATAGCGATGATAATGCCCCTGACCCTCGCCATGATTATTCTCAGGGGGCAGGGCATAAAAATGAGAAACGTGGATAAGGCTGTCTTCGCTGGCCTGATCATACTGTTCGCTCTGCAATTCACCTGCCTTGTGATGGCACAGTATTCGGTAACAATCCTTGTTTTTGTAATCGGCCTGTTTATTTTTTTCGGCCTTCTGGGCTTCTATCTGAAACGCAGGTCAACGCTTGTTTTAAGCATATTATCCATACTGATAATATCACTGGCAGCCGTCATCCTTATCGGTCAGTTGCTGATGCCGGCCGGAGGCACGTTGCCCGGCGGCCAGCAGGAAATACCGGCATCAGCCGCCGAGCAGGTTGGATTGTCAACGCTGGGAACAAGAGTGGCCATATGGAAGTGTGCAACGGATGCCTTCATTAATCCGGCGGCTGTGCGGATTGCCGGGGATTGTTATACGTCGTCGAGGTGGCTGACGGGCTATGGCCCCGAGACTTTCATCGTAGTTTCTCAGGGCACATTTCCTCCCGAACTGAAAAGTCTGTATACGTCAATCAGCCTGCTGCTGGCCCAGCCTGAGAACCATTACCTGTATCTGCTCATTACTACAGGAGTTCTGGGCCTCGTTTCCTATCTGTGTTTGCTGGGGATTTTTTTCTTTATCGGCTTTGGTCTGATCTCAAGGGCACAGGAACGTTATACCGTCATTATGTGTGCCGCCGTTATAGCTGCCGTGATCCAGTATTGCGCCCATATTATTTTCGATCCGGCGCAACTCGTTCCCGAGATGGTTTTCTGGTTGATGCTGGCTATTATGGCAGCCATGGCAAGGTTGGAGGGATGGCAGCGATCGGCCGGTCAGTGGCCGTTGCAGAAACCGCATGATAGCAGAGATGGAACCACCGGTCGGGCAGGGACGGTGAAGAAATCCGCGGCTGTACTTTCAGTGCTCCTGTTCGTAGCCGCAGGCGCAGCCATGTTTTTCCCGGCCTATTGTGCCAATATGAAGATCAAGCAAAGTTTGAATCAGAATAATGAGCCTGGTCGGGACATGACACTGATGACCGATGCAATAGCGCTGGCGCCGGATGAAGCTTACTACCGCGGGCTGTTGGGATATTATGCTTATTCGCATGCTTTAAGAGAGAAGGACGAATCGGAAATATCCAGGCTGCTGACCGTGAGCACGGCCGCCTATGAATCATGTATCCGGCTGGAGCCACGTCTTGCTTACTGGCGTATTACTCTCGCTGACAACTACTTATACCGCGCACAACATGGTTATCCCGGTGCGGTGGATGATGCGGTGAATTCATACAAGGAAGCGGATGACCTCTTCCCGCAAAACAGCGTTATCCTGAACAAGCTGGCCCTGGCACTCATACAGAAAGGTGATTACCGGGGCGCAGACCGCATTTTGACACAATCCGAAGAGGCTGATAGTAAATGGGTGCAGACCACTTACTGCAGGGGGCTGCTGGATATTTATAAAGGCCGCTATTCCACGGTGGAAGACAGCTTTGTGAGCATCATCAGGGATGACCTCCGCAACCTGAATCCGTTTTTAGGATTCTGCAAACAGCTGTCGCTGTATGGCGGGATCAACAAGGTGAGTGAAGGCTTAACGGAATATACGATAAGCCACGGTGATGACTGGCTGGGATTCACCCTGCTGGGGATCGCCGATGTCTATGGCGATAACGTTCAAGGTGGGAATTCGGCTTTTTCAAATGCCGTTGGCAGGGTCGATCGTGACAATGCGATACTGCTGAGTAAGATTATCACTGTTATGGCAGAGGAAAACCGGAATTTTGAAACTTCGGCAACGGACTTACAGGCCAGGCTGGCCGGGATGATCGAAAAATAAGACCAATGGAGCTGCATGCACAATAAACATTGAATTAATTCTATTACCGCTGGTGTTCATACTCGGTATCAGCGTCGGAAGTTTTATTAACGTCGTAGCTGACCGTGTTCCTGCCGGCAAATCCATACTTTATCCGCCTTCGCACTGTTTCAATTGCGGCCACGGGTTGACGGCACGAGACCTTATACCCATCTTCAGCTATCTTTCACTGAAGGGAAGATGCCGCTACTGCGGCCATGCGATACCGGCGCGTTTCATGCTGGTTGAACTGGCCAGCGGGCTTTTGTTCATGCTGGTATTGATCCTATTCGGACTGTCGTGGCAGGCAGTGACAACTGCTGTTATGGGATGTTTTTTAATCATACTTTTCATTACTGACCTGGAACAGGAAGTGCTGCCGCACGTCATCGTCTATCCCGGTATCGCAGCGGCTCTTGCATTTGCGGCTCTTCAGCCTGTTACAGGCACGACACCGGACGTGATGAGCGCACTGGGAGGATTTGCTACAGGCTTCGCTGTATTCTTCCTGGTCTGGGTTGTCCCCAGGATATTCAATAAAGAGCTGATTGGCTTCGGTGCAGCAGGTATGGCGGGATTGATTGGTGCGTCAGTTGGTTATCCTGTTGTCCTGATCGCACTGGGCATAGCTATTCTGGCAGGAGGATTGGCCGCTGCTATACTCGTAGCCTTCAGGATCAGAAAGCTGGGCCGGCTCAGGCAGTCTGGCATGTTTTTAACACTGGCGGGTATGCTTTCGCTTTTCTATGGCCAGGATATTATCGATGCGCTACTGCAATTACATATACTGTAGATAGGACAAAATTAACGCGGTAAAAATTTTTCCCAAAAATATTATTTACGTTTAAGCGGGGTATTGACATGTATGCGGTTATGTGCTAATTTTATAAACGTCCCAAGTAATCAAAGTTGGAACGGGGAGGCAGAGGCCCTAACACATGGTGAGCGAAGGCTGGCCGGTGAGAGGGGGTGGATGAGGAACCGGGAAAACGAGGTTACTTGGGGCATTTTATTTTTTGAAGTTATTCCAGTATCGCGATAGAAGGTAGATTGCGGTATTTTCCGCCCATATCCAGCCCGTATCCCACCACAAACTCGTCCGGCACTTCAAAACCCACATAATCCAGGGGCACGTCGATCAAGCGGCGGACACGTTTATCCAGCAGGGTACAGACTTTCAGGCTGGCCGGTTTTCGGGCATTCAGGTTATTGAGCACATAGTTCAGGGTCATGCCCGTGTCAACGATATCCTCCACCATCATAACATGCTTGTTCGCTATATCAGTGTCCAGGTCCTTCATTATCCTGACTGAAAGGTCGGCCTTATCGGCCGGTGTGGATATGGCCATGAAGTCCACTGTGACCGGTATGGACATATGCAGCATGAGGTCGGACATGAAGCAGACAACGCCCTTCAGGATGCCGATGAGGACCAGCTCCTGTCCCTGATAGTCCTTTGAAATCTGCTTCGCCAGCAGTTTCACGCGGCGCTGGATCTGGGTCTTGCTGAACAAATAACGCTGTACGCCTTTCATCTTGCTCTCGCCCAGCGGGATGAACCCGTGCCGGGCAAATAACTTGAGGTAGTCACCTTTGTTCAACAGCTTAATGCTTATATCCGGATAAAGCTCCTTTAAATGGCGTACCTTGCGGTTCTTTTCCGTAATAAGGCTTTGTTTTGACGTGGTGAGCTCTATATACAGATCGATCTCAGGCAGATAGAAATCGGGGGTGAACATCTCGGTTATCCTGTTGTCCTGTGTGGCAAGGGGGAATGAGCGCGGCTCGTATAACCATTCCACCTGATAGAAATCAAGCAGCCGTGCGAACTCCTCTTCGCTGGGATGCCCGAAATTGACGGGTCGGATGGGTGACAGCGGCAGGACGGAGAAACTGGTCAGCCTTTTCTGCTGCTCAATATTGGACTGGTGGCGGTTGTTGAGGTCCTGGGCAAGCTCGATCTTCTCGAGCATCAATGCAATCAAATTGGCTATCGTGGAGATGAAATCCTTCTCGTTTGGTTTAAAGCGTCGTTTTTCCCGGGTGTAAATCCGTATTTCGCCGATCACCTCGCCGTGCTGGACGATGGGCGCCCCCAGCAATGATATTAACTGCTCTCGGGTGGCCTGCTCGGGGTATTGAGTCCTTTTATCTGAAAAGATGTCGTCTACGGCAACGATCTTGCCGTCAAGTATATCCGGGTAGCTTTTCCGAGCATTGATGGCTCCCTTGCGCAGGTAAAGGTCGCTTAATCCCCATGCGCCGATTATATCGAGATATTCCTTGCGCGGGTTAAGCAACATGATTGCGCAGCCCGATGCCCGCAACCCCTTGGCGGTGCTGGCAGCAATGGAGCTTATCAGCTTGTTGAGGGGCAGCGAATCGTTGGCAACCTTGGCTATCTGTTTATATGCAAGGGAATAGCGATTCTCAGTGGTATCCATACATCACCCACCTCACAGGTCCTGTCAGGTTACATCATCCGCATTTAGTATAGCCGCAGCTCGGGCATATGTGGCAACCTTCCTGGTATACCAGCTGGTTGCTGCAATCCGGGCACTGGCCGATATAATTGGCCTGCTGGCTCATTTCATAATCTGATGTATTATCATCCTCTTTTTTAACATATTTCTCAAGTACGCTGCCGATTGCATCTGCACAGGACAGAATGGCGCGGCCGTTCTCCCAGGATACCGAGGGGCATCTGATAGTCCTCAGCTGCTTTATCACCGAGGACACCTCAATGCCCGACCGCAGTATCAGCGATATCAGTCTGCTGGTGGCCTCAAGCTGAGCGGAGGCACAGCCTCCGGCTTTACCCAGACTGGAAAATACTTCGCAGATACCTTTGTCATCGAAGTTGACCGTTACATAAATATAGCCGCAGCCGGTCGTAACACGTTCAGTTATGCCCCTGGTGATCTTCGGCCTTTGCCTGGGCGACGGCCTGAATTCGGCTTCCGCCTCCCTGGGCTTGGGGCTCTCCTTCTGGCCGGTGTTGAGCACCTGGCTATCCCGGCTTCTATCCCGGTAAATAGTTATGCCTTTGAGGCCGGATTTGAATGCGGAGATGTAGACTTTCTGTACATCCTCCACTGTGGCCTCAAAAGGAAGATTGACAGTTTTGGAAACAGCGCTGTCCGTGTATTTTTGGAAAGCCGCCTGAATTTTCACGTGCCATTCCGGTGGAATTTCATGAGAGGTCACGAATACTTCCTTTACCCAGCCCGGGACCTCCTTCATATCGTGCAGGCTGCCGCCCTCAGCCAGTTTTTTCATCAGCTCAGGAGAATAAAATCCCTCTTTTCTGGCAATATCCTCGAAATAAGGATTGATCTCTATCAGCTTCTGGTTGTCCAGTATGTGCCGGTAATAGCTGAGTGCGAAGAGCGGCTCGATGCCACTGGAGCAGTTAGCAATGATGCTTAGCGTGCCGGTCGGTGCGATAGTCGTCCTGTTTGCGTTCCTGACTCTGGGTCCTCCTTTGCTGTCGTAGGTGCTTCCGCTGAATGCAGGAAACACACCGCGTGAAGTGCCCAGAGTGGTAGACTCGGCCGTGGATTCCTCGGATATGAAGCGCATGACTTTTTCCGCTATTTCCAGGGCTTTGTCCGAATTATAGGGGACCCGCAGCTGGATCAGCATATCAGCGAAGCCCATGACGCCCAGACCGATTTTTCGCGTCTTGCGAGTCATATCGGCGATCTGAGGCAGGGGATACTGATTAACCTCGATTACATCATCCAGAAAGCGAACAGCCAGTCTGACCGTTTCCCTCAATCTGTTATAATCGATTTCAAATTTACCGTTTGATTTACGCAGCATGTGAGAGAGATTGATGGAGCCAAGGTTGCATGACTCATAGGGAAGAAGAGGTTGTTCCCCGCAGGGGTTGGTGCTGGTAATCCTGCCGAGGTGGGGAGTTGGATTAAAGTCATTGACTCTGTCAATAAAAATAATGCCGGGATCCCCGGTTTTCCAGGCCATATCGATGATCTTGCTGAATACCTGTCGGGCATTCAGCCGCCCTTCAACGGCGCCGCTATTGGGATTGACCAGGCTGTAATCTCCATCGTCTTCTACAGCCTGCATGAAATCGTCGGTAACCGCCACCGATATATTGAAGTTGGTGAAGGCTTTGGGATCTTCCTTGGAGGTGATAAATTCCAGTATATCCGGATGGGCTACGTTGAGTATACCCATGTTGGCGCCCCGCCTCATCCCACCCTGTTTGATCACGTCCGTGGCAGTATCGAAGGCGCGCATGAAAGACACCGGTCCGCTGGCTACTCCTCCGGTGGACCCCACGCGGTCCTGCTTGGGCCTGAGGCGTGAAAACGAGAATCCGGTACCTCCTCCGCTCTTATGAATCAGAGCCGTGTATTTAACGGCATCAAAAATAGATTCCATGGAATCTTCGATGGGAAGGACGAAGCAGGCGGATAGCTGTCCCAGCTCACGTCCGGCATTCATGAGAGTAGGTGAATTGGGCAGGAAATCAAGCGAAGTCATCAAATGATAAAACTTGTCTTCCCATTCAGCAGCATCGGCATTTTTATCGAATATCACTTCAGCCGAAGCTATGTGTTTGCTGACCCTCCTGAACAGGTCCTCGGCTTTCTCGGCGGGATTGCCCTGGCTGTCTTTTATCAGATAGCGTTTCTCCAGCACCACCATGGCATTATCTGACAGCTTCAGTTCGGCCTGGGTCGCCCTGGTGACCGGTGTTGATTTCGAGGGTTGTGCAGCTCGGGCTGCAGGAGGCGGTTGACCGGTTTGCTTCTCCGCAGGCGGCTTCGCGCTGGCTTTCTCGGCCAGCAGCTCATTCACTATGGTGACAATGCGTTCCTTTTGCGGGAGCGGCGGTACAACGGGCGTAACCAGGTGTTCCATGCCCGGAAGGGTCGGTTCGATCCTATTAGCGGCAGTCTGTTCATCCATAGACATTCTTTTCTCCAACCTCGATATTACTTGTTCGGTCAGCTCCTCGAGCTCGGGCCTATCGGTGATGCCCATGGTCTGGGTATAGGTAAAAACCGTCCTGGCTACGAAATTTCTGACGGAATCTGGAAGCTGATTTTTGACCTGTTTATTTACCATTTTGCTGCTTCAGCCTCGATCGCCGCCTCTGCCTGGACAGATCATCTTTGTTGATGAGAGGAAGCTGGCCGTCCAGCGGAGCGCCGAGCTTGCTCTCGATAAGTGTATCCACAGCCTGTTTGAGAGTTGTGATATCGGAGAACTCGTAATAGACGCTGGCAAAGCGTATATAAGCTATGTGATCCAGCTCAGACAGCTTGGTAATGGCGTACTTTCCTATGAGAGAGCTGGATATCTCCGTCCTGCCAAGGCTGTACAGCTCTGTCTCGATCGTTTCTACCAGCTTCTCGATGGTACCTGTGGGCATGGGACGTTTCTCGCAGGCCTTGCGTATACCTGAGAAAAGCTTCTCACGATCGAATTCCTCGCGGCGGCCATCCTTTTTAATTACAAACAGGCTCCGGTTCTGCAGCCTTTCGTAGGTAGTAAAACGCGACTGGCAAACGGTGCATTCGCGACGCCGCCTGATCTCATCCCCCAGACTTCTGGAGTCTATTACCTTGGATTCCGGCTCACCGCATGAAGGGCACTTCATCTATCAACACTACAATATGTGGTCATAATGGATACTAACACAACATATAGTAAGAGTCAATGGTTTGGGAGACATAAATAGAACAGGGCGGAGAATTTTCTCCGCCCTGTTCATAAGGCCTTATGGTTCTCTAGTTAAGGTCAGCGCTGCATCCTGTTGATGCCTGCCGGTTGAGGGGCAGCCGCCTGCGCATTGGGATAACGCGAGCCTCTCCTCAAGAATGAAGGAACATCAAGGCTGTCTTCAGTTGCTCCTCTCAGCAGTCTGCGCAATTCGACCTCGGTAGGTACGCCAGAACCATATTGCGCGGTGAAGCCTGTGGCTATGATGGTTATCTGGACCTCGTCCTCCATCTGGGGGTTGAATACGACGCCGAAAATGATGTTGGCATCGGGGTCGACTGACTGTGCAATGACGTCTGCGGCTTCGTTACACTCAAACAGGGTCAGGTTGCTGCCGCCGGTTACATTGAACAGCACGCCCTTGGCACCGCTGATGGACACATCCAGCATAGGGCTCGCCAGGGCATTCTTGGCAGCTTCTACAGCCCTGTTTGTGCCCTTGCCATGGCCGACCGACATCCAGGCGGGGCCGGAGTTCTTCATGATAGCCCTGATGTCAGCAAAGTCCAGGTTGATCAGGCCGGGTACGGTAACAACCTCGGCGATGGCCTGCACGCCCAGGCGCAGCACATCGTCTGCCAGCCTGAAGGCATTGTCCACGGTGGTCTTGTTGTCGCAGAGTTCGACTATGCGATCGTTGGGGATGATTACCAGGGTGTCGACCTTGTCGCACAGCTGGAGTATGCCTTCCTCGGCGACCTTCATGCGGCGTCCGCCTTCGAATGAGAAGGGTTTGGTGACGATGGCAATGGTCAGTGCGCCTGAGGACCTGGCTGTTTCGGCTACGACAGGTATGCTGCCGGTGCCGGTGCCCCCTCCCATGCCGGCGGTGATGAATACCATGTCTGCGCCCGCCACCACTTCCTGGATGGCCTGGCGGCTTTCCTCGGCTGATTTGCGTCCGACGTTGTGGTCACCGCCGGCGCCGAGGCCGCGGGTCAGTTTTTCGCCGAGCTGGACACGGACCGGTACTTCAGCCAGTGCCAGGGCCTGGGCATCGGTGTTCATGCAGATGAATTCCACGCCCTTGATGCCTTCGCGTACCATGCGGGTGATGGCATTGGATCCGCCACCACCGCAGCCGATGGCCTTTATCTTGGCCGGTGCGGTCGAGAACATTGATTTTGACATTCTTTAATTAACCTCCTGCAATTTCCAAAATTTAATTTATGCGCCGAAGAATTTCTTGAGCATACCCATGACATTGTTCACCGAGCCTGCCTGCTTGGGCTTCGCCTCCCAGGTAGGTTTGCCGCCTGTTTTAATAGCCCAGAGCAGCAGACCTACGCCGGTGGCGTTTGCCGGGTCATGCAGAACATCGGTAATGCCGTAGACACCCATCGGTTCGCCGATCCTGGTAGGTATGCGTATGGTGGCGCGGGCCAGAGCCTCAAGCCCGTTCATCTTGGATCCGCCGCCGGTCATTACCAGGCCTGCGGGAGCAAGAGAGGCGTAGCTGGTATCTGGCATCTCCAGAAGTATCAGCCTGAGCAGCTCTTCCATGCGGTCCCTCAAGATATTGCTGAGGTCTTTGTAGGAAACGCTGTGCCCGTCTTCCACCGTCAGAGTGGACCCCTCGTCCTTGGAACCGGTCTCGGGATAAACGTTGCCGTACTTCTTCTTCATCGCTTCCGCGATCTCGAAGGGCAGCCCCAGACCGATGGAGAGGTCGCTGGTGAACTGATAGCCTGCCACCGGGATGATGGATGTGTGAAAGATACTGCCGTCCTTGAATACGGCGATATCCGTCGTGCCGCCACCGATGTCGGCCATGATGACGCCGATCTCTTTTTCTTCGGGGGTCAGCACGGACTCGCCGCTGGCCAGCGGCTCAAGTACCAGGTCATCGATCTCGACTCCCACGCTGCGCACGCATTTGACCAGATTCTGAACGGATGCCGTGGACGCGGTGATTATGTGCGTTTCAACATCCAGCCGGAATCCATGCATGCCCACCGGGTTCTTGATCTTCTCCTGGGTATCCAGGCTGTAGCCGCGGGGTATCTGGTGCAGGATCTTCCTGTCGTCCGGTATGTTCATGTTCTTGGCCGCAGACAGCACGCGTGACAGATCGTCCGACCTCACCAACCTGTCGGTGCGCGGTATGGCAACCACACCGTGGCTGTTGACCGAACTGATGTGACGGCCTGTGACACCGATGTACGCCGATTCAATCTTGACGCCGCTGGCCTGTTCAGCGCGTTTAACCGATTCGGCTACGGAGTCCCTGGCCTCCTCGACATTGACCACCATGCCTTTATGAAGGCCGTGGGACGGTACCTGTCCGACACCGAGCACCTGAAGAGCACCCCCTGAATCAAGGGTAGCAACTATGGTGCAGATCTTGGTTGTACCCACATCGATGCCGGTAATTAGTTTTTTTGTCATTAATCCAAGCCTCCTATGATTTAATGTTTACTTATAGTCGAACGATTCCTACATGAAGTAGAGGATGGCGATTGCTATTACAAGGCTGATGAAAACGACGCCATCGAAGACCATACCCCCGAAAATGGTTAGAAGTTTTCGGTCGTTGTTCAGGATGGAATTCAGTCTTTTTGCTCCGATCATTTTCTTTGCCTCCTGTGCTTTTTTTATAGCTTAACCGCCACGCGGAGTTTTGCGCTCCGGCTGCGCGGATTTCTTTCGATCTCCTCATCGCTGGGATATATGGGATGTCTGCTGGCGAGCGCCAGAGTGGGTTTATGCTGGCAGCGGCACTGAGGTACAGTGGGCGGGCAGATGCAGCCCCTGGTCTCGCGCAGCATGAAGTTCTTGACGATGCGGTCTTCCAGTGAGTGATAGCTGATAACGGCCAGCCTGCCGCCTTTTTCCAGACAATTGAGGCTCTGGTCAAGAGCCGTGGTCAGATGGTCGAGTTCCCGGTTCACCGCTATGCGCAGGGCCTGGAAGGTCCTGGTGGCGGGATGTATCTTACTTAAGCGGTCACCTATCGCATCTGAGACTGTAGTGGCCAGGTCCGCAGTATCTGAGATCGGCCTGTGATCAACGATGTTTTTGGCAATCCTGTTAGCCATGGGCTCTTCGCCGTAGATCAGAATCAACTGGGCCAGTTTGGCTTCGGGCAACTTGTTGACTATGTCGGCGGCGGTGAGATGCTCGTCCGGGTTGAACCTCATATCAAGCGGGCCGTTCAGCTGGAAGCTGAAGCCGCGCTCTGCACTGGCGAGCTGAAGCGATGATAGTCCGAGGTCGAAGAGTATGCCGTCGGCGGCTAAAAAGCCGGTTTCGCGGCAGATGTTTTCAAGATTGTAAAAGTTATCGTTGATGATGATGGAGCTTTCAAAGAAGTCGTACAGGTTGTGCTGGGCCAGGTTGATTGCTTCAGGATCGGCGTCTATACCGAGTAACTGGCCTCCGGGCTGGCATCCGGAGAGGATAGCAAGGGCGTGGCCGCCGCCACCCAGGGTACAGTCGATGTATCGCTTGTCCGGCTCGACATCCAGCGCCTCAACAACCTCGTCCGCGAGAACAGGAGTATGTACCCTGCTTGCTAATGCGATGCTCATTTCCTTTCCTCCAGGATCTCCATCAACTGGCGCGCATCGTCAGCGGACGGGCGTTCTTTTTGCCACTGGGCGGTATTCCAGATCTCAAAACAGTTGTTGGTTCCCAGCACAACAGCGGTGTCCGATATTGAGCACCTCTCACGCAGTGTGGAGGGTAGGGCTATCCTTCCCTGGTTGTCGATGTTGACCTCGTTGGCGTTGCTGAAAATGAAGCGGTTGATCCTTCTCTCCTTATCGGAAACAAGGAAACTGGCCGGGGCCTGATTGGCGGTCATCTTGTTCCAATCGGCCTTGGTATAGGCTGTGATGCAGTTATCAGCCACCATGGTCAGGACAAGGCCGTCTTCTATTTCCCTGCGGAACCTGGGGGGCAGGGGAAGACGTCCCTTGTTATCAACCTTATATTCGTATTCGCCAACAAACATTACTTTCTAATCCTGTTGACCCGGTTATACCAGGAGAGCTGACCTCTCAACTTCTCCTTCAAGATTTCTAATGGCGCTCCAGTCCATCATTGCCAGTTCCTGAACGTAATCGCTCAGTTCGTGTTCGGGGTTTAACGAGTAGTGTGCGATGCCGCTGGAGCAGTATTTTTCCTCCACCATCCCTTTTTCGATCAGCTCTCTCAGCATCTCGTGAAGATGGTGATGTGTGATATCGAGCACATGGGCAATGCAGTCAAGGTTGAACTTGGCCTGAGGATGCCTGCCCCAGAAGAGAAGCAGGCGCAGGCGGTGACCCGTGAAATCATTTTCCTTTAAAAAAGAGATCAGATCTTGGTCCGTCATGCTCGCACATTGACTGTTCATTACCATATCATTTCCCCTTTTTTACCACTTTTTACCACTATGTCCCATTATTGACACTTTTTACCCCACTTGTCAATAGTTTTTCAGGGAAAAGTTTTTAAAAAATGGCCCGGTTTTACAGGACGGTCTGTGGGTTATCAGGGGAAAATACACAAATTGTGGCGATGGGAAACCTGACCACACAACATATAGTTTATTAGATCATGTGTTCTATTATTCGTACAGGATGTTCAGCTTGTCCGCAGGTTTGGTGGCACGAGTGAGTTATGGTAGAATTACCTACCTTTTCACATGGCAGGTCCCTATATAAATGTTAAGAATCGATATATTGACGCTTTTCCCCGAAGCCTTTTCGGGCTATCTGTCGCACAGCATTATCGGCCGCGCGCTGGAAAGGCAGCTTGTCGATATCCGCCTCCATGATATAAGGTCTTTCACTCATGACAGGCATCATACGGTGGATGATTACTGCTACGGAGGCGGCGCTGGCATGGTGATGAAGCCGGAGCCACTGTTTGAGGCTGTGGAACATCTGCGCAGCGATATAGGGGAAGCAGACTACCCGGTTATACTGCTTACACCTCAGGGCAAGCTGTTCAGGCAGGAGATGGCAGTCAGATATGCCGCTGGCAACAATATAATAATGATATGCGGGCACTACGAGGGCGTGGATGAAAGGGTGGCCGAACACCTCGTCACCGACGAAATAAGCATCGGGGACTATTTGCTCAGCGGGGGTGAACCGGCTGCCATGGTTGTGACCGATTGCCTGGTCAGGCTGGTGCCGGGAGCCATAGGGTCGGATATATCCCTGGTGGAAGAATCGCATGTGGACGGTTTGCTGGAATACCCACAGTACACAAGGCCGTCAGACTTCAGGGGTTGGAAGGTCCCGGATGTGCTGCTTTCCGGTAATCACAAGGAGATATCCGCCTGGCGCAGAAGGCAAAGCATCCTGCGCACCGCCCAAAGACGCCCCGACCTTTTGGGCAAGGCGAAATTGACAGATATCGAGGTGAATCTGGTAAAATCAACGGATTTGAATAATAATTGATGGTACTAAATATAAGGAAAGGAATCGATCATGGATATCAATACTATAGGAAAGAATAAAGTCAAGCCGGGATTGCCCAAGCTTTCACCCGGCGATAACGTTCGTGTGAGCTTTAAAGTCAAAGAGGCCAGCCGCGAGCGGCTGCAGACTTTCCCCGGGCTGATCATTAAAGTTACCCGACACAATTCCGGAGGTAATTTCACGGTCCGCAGGGTGACATCGGGCATAGGAGTTGAACATACCTTCCCGTTGGCCTCTCCCCTCCTGGAAAAAATAGAGGTCGTGCGCCATGGAAAGGTCAGGCGCAGCAAGCTCTACTATATCAGGCGGCTCAGCACCAAGGAAGCCAGGCTCAAGGAAAGGCGAGAGAGGATCGCCGAGGCGACCTCGCCGGCCCCGGTTGAGGATATGTTGACTGCCCCCGAGCCTGAGGCTCCCGTAAGCGAAGCCGAATAAGGTGGATGCGATTTGCTGAGGTAGCCGTGGGTGCGGCCGGCGGCCACCGACATACTTTCACCTATTCCATTCCCCCAGCTCTTCAAATTGAGCCCGGCTGTGCGGTACTTGTACCGTTCGGGCCGAGGGTCGTGCGCGGCATAGTTACCACTTTGTCCGAGACGTCCACAGTTACCCAGACAAGAGATATTGCCGGCGTCGTCTCACCCGGACCTTTGATCAGCCCCCGGCGAATCGACCTGGCCGCCTGGATTGCCGACTACTACATAGCCCCCGTGTTCAGCGCATTGGCGCTGATGCTTCCCCCGGGATTCAACAGCAAGAGACAGCCCGGACACAAGCTTCAGAAGTCCCTCATGCTGGCCATTGATGATGAAGAGCTCCCCTCTATCCTGGAACAACTGAAAAAAGCACGCGCTTTCAGGCAATTAAAAGTTCTGGAAGTGTTGCAGGCTGCAGGGGGGAAAATGGGAACAGGCCAGGCTTTAAAGAAGGCAGGATGCGGTCGGCAGGTCATCACAGCTTTGTTGTCCCGACAATTGATAAGTGAGATCGGTGAGGAGGTGTTCCGTGATCCTATCGCCAGGACCGATCATCCCCTTGAATTTCCTCTGCAGTTTACGGATGGACAGCAGTCGGCATGGGGTCCCATCAGGGATGCTATCCAGGCTAATGGCGGCAGGTCTGCATCCTCCATATTTTTATTGCATGGTGTGACGGGAAGCGGCAAGACCGAGATATACCTCCAGGCCCTGGCCGAGACGGTCAAAATGGGGAAAAAGGGCATCTGCCTGGTGCCCGAGATATCCTTGACGCCCCAGGTGATCGATCGTTTCTTCTCCAGGTTTCCGGGCAGGGTCGCTGTTTTGCACAGCGCGCTCACGGCAGGGGAATTGCATGATGAGTGGCGCCGTATTGCCCGCGGTGATTTCGACATCGTGATAGGACCGCGCAGCGCTGTATTCGCTCCGCAACCAAACCTGGGTCTGATAATTGTGGACGAAGAGCATGAATGGGCTTATAAGCAATCCGAGAAATCGCCGCGCTATCATGCACGTGAGGTTGCTGTTCAGCTGGCGCGCCTGACCAATTCCGTTCTCATTATGGGCAGCGCCACGCCCGATGTGGAGACCTACTATCGCGCAACGAGATCTGAATTTCAACTTATCGAGCTGACGGAGCGGGTTACGCCTCTCGGCCAGTCGCCCCTGCCCGAGGTTGATATAATCGATATGAGGCGTGAACTTAAAAGCGGCAACCGTAGCATTTTCTGCCGCGCCCTCCGGTCGGCCATGACGGAATCGCTGGACCGGGGAGAGCAGATAATCCTGTTCATCAATCGCCGGGGAAAGGCTACTTTCATTGCGTGCCGGGATTGCGGGCACGTGATGAGCTGCAGGCGTTGTTCCGGTGCACTGACCTATCATTACAGCGAGAAACGCCTTATCTGTCACCGCTGCCGCCGATCCTATCCTCTTCCCCGCAGATGTCCGCAGTGCTCCGGACGGGAGATAAAATACTTTGGAATCGGTACCGAATCCGTTGAAGCCGAATGTCGGAAACTTTTTCCCAAAGCCGACGTGATTCGCTTTGACAGCGATGCTATCACAGATGCTTCGACTTTTCGGACAGTGGTGGACTCGTTTCGGAGCCGGCACATAGATATACTGGTCGGTACGCAGATGCTGGCTAAAGGGCTGGATTTTCCGGGAGTTTCACTGGTAGGAATCGTGAGCGCCGATACTAACCTCAACCTGCCTGATTTCAGGTCGGGCGAAAGGACTTTTCAGCTGCTGTGCCAGGTGGAGGGTCGGGCCGGGCGCGGCATATACAGGGGCAGGGCCATAGTCCAGACGTACAATCCGGACTACTATGCAGTTAAGTTCGCAGCAAGGCATGATTATGACGGTTTCTATAACAGTGAAATCCGTTACAGGCGTGAGTTCGGTTATCCGCCCTTCAACAGCATGGCAAGGATGGTTTTCAGCCACTCAGACGAGCGCAAATGCTTTGCAGAGGCGGAGCGCAGGGCCGTCCTGGTCAGCCAGAGGATTGCTGAAAAAGGGCTGAGCGATATCAAAATAATCGGCCCGGCCCCGGCATATATAATGAAACTGAGGGGTAAATTCCAGACGCAGATCATCTTATTAGGGGGCGAATTGCACAGCCTGTTGAGGGACTTCGATCTGCCGGAAGGATGGATTTTGGACGTTGACCCTGTCGGTATGCTTTAATAATTCATTATGGCTGTTCTAAAGATTCGCACCAATCCAGACCCTGTGCTACGCAAGAAGGCTGTGAAGGTCACGAATATTGATGATTCGGTGCGCAAGCTGATTGACAATATGATTGACACGCTGCACGAATCATCCGGTGTCGGCCTGGCTGCCAATCAGGTGGGTGTGCCCCTGCGCATCGTAGTCATTCATGTACCGGATGAAGACCTGCTGGTATTGATCAATCCTGAGGTTGTAGAGACTGAAGGAGAGCGTACGGTTGTGGAAGGATGCCTGAGCATACCGGGATATCAGGCCGAAATCTGCAGGGCGGAGACCGTCAAGGTTAAAGCAAAGGGGCGCAACGGCAAATTGATACGCCGAAAAGCATCAGAGCTTCTTGCGCAGGCCATACAGCATGAGGTGGACCACCTCAACGGCGTTCTGTATATCGATTATCTCGATGATATGAGCCGGCTGGTTAAAGTAGATCCGGGGACTGATTTCAAACCGGATTAACCGGTCCAATCCATCTCAACTACGAACTTGCCTGTCCAGTTTTCCATTGATACCGGATAGAAGCCCGGAGTGTCCTTGACTATCTGGAATTCCACATCCTGTGTCTTGCCGGGGGCCAGCGTCACGTCGTGTTGAGCTTCGGCTATACCCTTTATACGCAGTATCAGTGGATGACTGCCTGTTATTTCACCTGTATTTATGACCGATGCGGTTATTATAACGGGCTGACCCTGGCGCACCCGTTCGGGTGAGATGGAGAAATTGCTCACGGTGAATGAAGGGGGAGCCAGCGGAATAACTGTGAAGAATCCTCCCAATCCATCAACGTCGGCGTAGTAATCGCCCGGCGCATCCTTGACGACAACGAATCCGGCTGTCTGGCTGGCCCCGGGTGTAAGTGACATATCGGTGATATTCTCCACGACGCCGCCGATGCGCAGCACAACACTGTATTTACCCATCTGGGCTCCGTTGTTGGAAACTATTATGCTGACATTCACCGGCTCGCCGACTTTAACGTGGGTAGGTGTGATGGTGAGATTGCTGACCGCGAACTTGGGCATGCCCATTTGCTGGAAAGGCGCTGCCTGTGCTCCATGCTGCATGGGAGGATACATTACCTGAGGACCCATGGCCGGCATAGGTGGTTGACCTATCGCATGCGGCACTTGCGGCATTCCGGGACCGGGCTGGGGAGTAATGTGAGGTGAAGGCGGTGCGGGCGGTTGTTGCCCGAAAGGCATACCGGGCTGCCCGATCGGAGCCCCTGAGATCGGGGGTGGCATTCCATGGCCAGGCTGTGGAGGCATAACCGGAGGCATTCCGTGCCCCGGCTGAGGAGGCATACCAGGAGGCATCCCGGGTCCCGGCTGCGGCTGCATACCCGCATGCATACTCTGCCCCGGCTGTCCCGGAATCTGTTGTCCGACCTGTTGCATATAAGGCCCCTGAGGGAATTGCGGCCCCTGCATAGATGGCGGATGCATTCCCGGAGCAGATGAAGGTCCCATACCCGGCTGTGTCAGAGGTTGCTGCATCCCAGGTTGAGACTGGAACGGCGATTGCATGCCCATGGCAGGGAGGGGTTGGCCCGGCTGCTGGCCTCCCAGCGGCATGCCGGGTGCGGACATATCGAAGGGTGCTCCTGGTTGGCCCGGTCCCTGCATACCCATCTGCATACCTTCAGGCATACCCTGCATACTAGGCATACCCTGCATGCCAGGCATACCGGGCCTCTGCATCTGGCCGGGGAATGGGAATGCTTCGGGCGCACCGCGTTGGCCAGCCTTGCCTTTGCCTTTCACCTGTTTCTGACCGGGACCCGCCTGTACGCCCGCCTTGCCTTTGCGGGAAGGTTTAAGCACTACCATAACAATAAGAAGGATGATCACACCCAGTACGATGCCGAAAAATGCCCAGAGGTACCAGGGGAACATATCCAGAAATGAGCCGCCCTTGACCGTGAAGAAACCCTGAAGGTTGCCCACCTTGACATCATTGTTGCCCGCAGTCTGGGCGGTGACCGTGAATACAACATCCTCGCTCAGGGCCGGTCCCAGCGACAGTTGCTTGGCGGTGCCAACCGCAGTACCGTTTATCTTGACCGCCAGGGGATAGGTTATATTGAACGGACTATCATTGGTTGCCTTGACTTTTATCGTGACGATTTTGCCCTGTTCAACCTCGACCGGTGAGATAAAAGGAACCCCTTTGGTCAGCGTCAGGCCCTCCGGTAGGTCCGAGGCATCATCCTCTGCAATGGAAGGCGTTTTAACTACGGACAGTCCGGCATGCACCGGATTATCGATGCTAACCACTACGTCGCTAAATGAGTGACTGTCTGCACTGACGTTGTATGTCAGGAAAACAGCAGATAATATCAGCAGGGCTATCGGCAACGATAATAGCATCCTTTTCATTAATACATAGCCTCCAATAGATTTACCGTATACAATCTGATAATACTCTACTCTAAAATCAAGTGTTAATCAATACTAATCAGCTGTCTTCGCTGTATTCGATCAGGTTCAATCTCTCCTCGTCCATTCCGAAGTAATGGGCTATTTCATGTTTAACCGTTCTTATGATCTCACGCTTGATTTCAGCTGCTGATCTGCATTGAGCTTCCAGCGGCTTTTGAAAAATGGTTATCCTGTCAGGCAGCACCAGATTGTAGCTCTGGTCGCGATGTGTAATCGGCGTTCCCTCATATAAACCGAGGAGATCACGCCTGCCTCTGAGGCCAACGCTTTTGAGCTGCTCTTTGCTTGGCCAATCCTCGACGAATACCTCCACATTATCCAAAAGCTCCCTGAATTCACCCGGCAGGCCTGATACCGCCTCGGCGACCAGTTCCTCGAAGGTGTCTCGCTGCATAATTCGATATTTCCCTGATTCATGATATCAATTTTTCAAGTGGTCGGCACTTGATACCCGAGAAACCGTCTCCTGTATCAACAGATGAGCAGAGGCATCCCGGCTGCTCAAGCTGCATCCCTATATTATATTGACGATCGAAGGTATAGAGGCTAAAATCTTGTCTATTATGAACGTTGCAAGCCGCTATAATCCACAAGAAATCGAGAAGAAATGGCAGGATAGGTGGGCCAAGGATCGGTTATATGAAGTCAAGGAGAGCGATCCCAGGCCGAAGTTTTATGCGCTGACCATGTTTCCCTACACCTCAGGCGATTTGCACATAGGCCACTGGTACGCCATGGCGCCTTCGGACGTATATGCAAGATATAAAATGATGCATGGGTTCAACGTCATGCATCCCATGGGCTTCGATGCATTCGGCCTTCCGGCTGAGAACAAAGCTATAGCCACCGGTGTTAACCCGGCCGAGTGGACAATGAGGAATATCGAGAACATGCGCCGCCAGCTGCGAACCATCGGGGCGATCTATGATTGGAGCCGGGAGGTTATTACCTGTCAACCCGAATACTATAAATGGACTCAGTGGTTTTTCCTCAAGCTTTACGAGGCAGGCCTGGCATACCGCGGCAGGGCCGCCGTGAACTGGTGTCCGCGCTGCCAGACTGTACTGGCAAACGAACAGGTGGTGGGGGATGGACAGTGCTGGCGCTGCGAGAGCGTCGTGGAGAAGAAACAGCTCGAGCAATGGTTTTTCCGCATTACCAGATACGCCGATGAGTTGCTTGATTTCAAGGGCATCGACTGGCCGGAAAGAATACGTATCATGCAGACCAACTGGATCGGCAAGAGCTACGGCGCCGATATATCATTCGGGCTTGACCAGCCGGGCGTTGAGGAAAAGGAGATCCGGGTATTCACCACCCGTCCCGACACTCTTTTCGGCGTGACATTTTTCGTTCTTGCCCCCGAACATCCGCTGGTGCCGGCGTTGACCACACCCGATCGGAAGGCAGAGGTTGAGGCTTACGTGCGCAGGGCTCAGCGGCAGACAGAGTTTGAACGGACGGCGGCCGAGACTGAAAAGACGGGAGTCTTTCTGGGCAGCTATGTAATCAACCGTGTAAATGGCGAGAAGGTCCCTATCTGGATAGCCGATTATGTCCTGCCCCAGTACGGCACGGGCGCGGTGATGGGTGTGCCGGCTCACGATCAGAGGGACTTCGATTTCGCCAAGAAGTACGGTATCCCCATCAGGACCGTCGTGGCCCCGCCGGACTGGGACGGTGGCGATCTGCCTGCAGCCCATGTTGAAGGCGGACATATGGTCAATTCAGGGCAGTTCAATGGTCTCACCGACCAGCAGATGATCGACGCGATCTGCGATTACCTTAAAAGCAAGGGTTGGGGAGGCAAGACTATTACTTACCGATTACGGGACTGGCTGATCTCACGCCAGCGGTACTGGGGTGCGCCTATCCCCATGGTATATTGCAGCAAGTGCGGCATCACACCCGTGCCCGAGAAGGAACTGCCGGTGCTGCTTCCTCCTGATGTGGAGTTTAAACCGACGGGAGAATCACCTCTCAAGTATTGCGAGTCGTTTGTAAATACGAAGTGCCCTAAATGCGGTTCAGCTGCCAGGCGTGAGACTGATACCATGGATACTTTCATGTGTTCCTCGTGGTATTTCCTTCGATATACAAGCCCGAATTACGATAAATACCCGTTCGATAAGAAGAAGCTTAAATACTGGATGCCGGTGGACCTTTATACAGGAGGAGCCGAGCATGCCACCATGCACCTGCTGTACTCGAGGTTTTTTGTAAAGGCTATCAGGGATATGGGCATAGTTGATTTTGATGAACCTTTCACCCGGCTTTTCAACCAGGGCATCATCGGCAGCCAGGGCGAGAAGATGAGCAAATCAAAAGGCAACGTGGTAACTCCGGATGACTATGTATCTCAGATAGGAGCCGATGCGGTCCGGGTCTACCTCATGTTTGTCGGTCCCTGGGAACAGGGTGGAGATTGGAACGACAACGGCATTGTGGGTATGGGCAGATGGCTGAATCGTGTATGGAGCCTGGTGACAGCGGATTATAAGGAAAAGCAGGTTGATATCGAGTCCTCGAAGGAATGCCTGCGCATCATGCATAAAACTATTAGAAAAGCCAGCGGCGATATCGAGCGTTTCAGGTTCAATACCATGCTGGCGGCACTGATGGAATACACGAATACTTTAAGCAAGATGCTCGAGACGGGCAGCGTGACAGCCTCAGAGTGGAAGGAGGCTATCAAGACGTTGCTGATATTGATGGCGCCCTCCACCCCGCATATGGCAGAGGAGCTTTGGATGGAATTGGGCTACCCGTACAGCATTCATAAGCAGTCGTGGCCGGTGTGGGATAAAGACCTCGCCGCTGACGAGGAGGTTACCCTGGTAGTGCAGATCAACGGGAAATTAAGGGATAAACTCACCGTGCCTGTAGATATCGGTGAGGAAGAGGCGATGAAGCTGGCCTTTGAACAGGACCGTATTAAGGGATATACAGCCGGAAAGAGTGTCGTAAAAACGATATATGTGCCGGGCAAATTGCTTAATATCGTGCTTAAATAACGGACTGGCCGGATATAAGTTCGACCGCTTAAAAGGGGTGAAACCATGCTGGAATCATTGTTAAACGACAAACAGAAAGCATTGAGAGAGGAAGTGCGTAAATTCGTAAAGTCCGTTCCCAAGCAATTGTTGCAGGATATGGATGCCGACAAAGTACGCTATCCCCGCGAATACGTGGTCAATCTGGCCAAGAATAACCTGCTGGGTATCCGCTTCAATCCGGCTTTCGGCGGCAGGGGCTTAAAGTGGGTGGATGAAGTCATCGCGCTTGAGGAGATCGGTGTGTTGGGGATGTCGCTGGGTTGCCTTTTCTCTCTGGTCAGCATCGTGGGAGAAGCGCTGGACGTATTCGGCACCGAGGATCAGAAAAAGAAATATCTCGCCCCCCTGCTCAAGGGCAAGATCTTCTGCGCCGAGGCATTGACGGAGCCGAGAGGGGGTTCCGACTTCTTTGGGGCCACGACCACCGCCGTTCAAAAAGGTGACTATTACGTATTGAATGGCCAGAAAAGGTTCGTGGTAGGCGCGGATGGTGCGGATATATTCCTGGTATATGCCAGGACTGAGGGAGACCCTGGGAAATCCATCAGTGCCTTCATTGTTGAAAGAGACATGGGTGTAGATGCCAAGTATATCTATGGTTTGCTGGGAACACGTGGTGGTGGAGCAGGTCGCCTCGTTTTCAAGGACACCAGGGTCCCCAAGGAAAATCTTGTGCTTGGTTTGAATAGGGGAGCGGATGTATTCAACCAGATGATGATACCTGAGCGGATGACTTCCGCAGCCGGTGCGGTGGGCCTGGCCAGGGCTGCGTTGGAATTGGCAACCAGGTACAGCGACAAGCGCAAGGCATTCGGTCGCAAGATACGCGAGTTTGAAGGTGTGAGTTTCAGGATAGCAGACAGCATTATCAAGCTGGATGCCGCCAGTATGCTGGTTTATGGAGCTGCCACGGCGGTGGATGCCATGGGCAGCACCGGATATTCGAGACGCCTGGTATCGGAGGCCAAGCGCTTCGCCACAGAATCTGCCTGGGAGATAATAAATCATGCCATGCAGGTGGTAGGAGGCATCGGGTATACCAATGTTTATCCAATTGAGAAGATGTTGAGGGATGCCCGGCTTTCCATCATCTGGACCGGCACCAGCGAGATAATGAATCTCATCATCCAGCATGAGTACTACAGGGAAACCCTGAAGCCTGCGGCAAATGTCCGTGATGTAGAGAATGATGCACAGGAAGCCCACGCGGTGGACGAGAAAATATACGAATAACATGCTATGACAGAGCTGGATAGGATGGCCGATATTGCAGGAGAATATTGAAAGCCGTATCGGTATTCTGCACAGCCGCATTGAGGAAGCCTGCCGCAAAAGCAGGCGGGATACGGCCGAGATAAAGCTCATAGCGGTGACTAAAAACTTCCCGTCAAGTGCCGTCCGTGAAGCGTTCAATTATGGCTTGAGAGATTTCGGTGAGAACCGCGTCCAGGAAGCCCTGGCCAAATATGCTGAACTGGAGGATATTAGAGGGCAGATAACACTTCATTTTATCGGCCATCTCCAGAGCAATAAAGTCGGCGATGTCCTGCCCGCAGTTGACATAATACATAGCATAGATACGCTGCGTTTGGCCGAGCTGATCAACAATAGAACCACGAGGGCGGTAAATGTTTTGCTGGAGGTCAACCTGTCCGGTGAGCGGACCAAGTACGGTTTCTGCAGGGAAGAGCTTAAGGGTGCGATTGGCTCGATTTCTGGCTTGGCACATATAAATATGCTGGGGCTTATGACGGTTGCGCCGGTCTGCAACAATGCTGAGGAAGTCAGGCCGTTGTTTGCTGAGATGAAGAGAATCAACTCGGCCTATGGGTTCAGGGAACTGTCAATGGGTATGACGGATGATTTCGAGGTCGCTGTGGAAGAGGGCGCCACCATGATAAGAATTGGGCGCGCCATTTTCGGTGAAAGGAGCTGAGTCATGAAGGTTGCGATAATAGGCGGCGGTACAATGGGAAGTGCCCTGATAAAGGGTATACTGCGCGCCAGGCTGGCGGCAAAGGGAGATATCATAGTCAGCGATGTCTCTATAAAACAACGTGAGCTGGTTAAAAAGAAATATGGAGTGGCCGTTACAGACGATAATGCCCGGGCCGTAAAGGGAGCTGATGTGATTATCCTGGCGGTGAAGCCACAGGAGGCGGGTGGGGTGTTAAGCCAGCTATCGGGGCACCTGGTTTCGCAGCTTGTCATATCGATTGCAGCCGGCATTAAACTGGAAACAATGGCTCAAAGTCTAAAGCATGCCGCGCTGGTGCGGGCAATGCCCAATACGCCGGCGCAGGTCGGCAGGGGCATGACGGTCTGGACGTCGTCAGGTGAGCTGTCCAGTGAGAAGCACGAGACGACCAGACGGATACTGGCTTCGCTGGGAGAGGAGATGTATATCAAGGACGAGAAGTACCTGGATATGGCTACGGCTGTGAGCGGCAGCGGTCCTGCCTACGTATTCCTTTTTATGGAAGCGCTGATAGACGCAGGAGTGCACATAGGCCTGACCAGAAGTGTGGCACAGAAGCTCGTGGTCGAGACAGTTGCCGGTTCCGCTGAGGCTATGAAAAAAACAGGCAAACATCCCGCTGAATTAAGGAACATGGTTACCTCTCCGGGAGGCACAACTGCCGAAGCGCTGCTTAGACTGGAGAACGGTGGCCTGCGTTCACTCGTAGTGAATGCGGTGCTGGCAGCCTATGAGAAATCGCAGAGTCTGGGAAAAAAGAAGGCCGCATAGATTATTCCAACAGACTGCCTAACGGGCGGCAGGCTTGCGGCAGTAGAGGACAGTGCTCTTGGGGAAGACATGGTTGAGTCCGCCTTCCAGCCATCTGGTATAGCGATGGCCGCTGTAGATATCCCACACCAGGAATTTATAATACTGCGACGGTATGAAAGCTTTCTCGTTCTTAAGCCCGAACAATCCCTTGGACCACCAGTAAATGGAATGCAGCGCGTGTTTATACCTGACAGCGAATATCTCCAGGCCGTATTTTTTTAACAGCGCCATGATCTCGGATTGTCTGTATATCCTGATATGTCCGCCGGGCGTATTGTGATATTCATCCGATATCTTCCAGCAAACCGATTCAGCGAAATGAGAAGGCACGCTGACCGCCAGGATACCGCCAGGCTTGAGCACACGGTAAAACTCCGAAACTGCGGTTGAATCGTCCGGCACGTGTTCCAGAACTTCCGAACACAGCACCTTGTCAAAAAGCCCGTCTTCGAATGGTAGGCTGGTTACACTTCCGGAGACAAGGTGCCAGGGTCCCGCCGTCTCTTTCTTTTCGTCCATCTCGTGGAACATGCACCAGGCCTGTTTAAGGCTGGCAACGTCAAGGTCGAACGCCACCGAGCGGCCTTTATTGACTTTGCATACCTGCCAGATATGACGCCCATGGCCGCAACCGGCATCAAGTATGGTTTCATTGCCTTTGATCTCGAGGAGATCAAGGTCGATGGTCAGCATATATTAAGGTTATTCCGTGATATTCAGTATTGATTATTATTGCGGTGTCTTGCCGGGATGAAGCTTCTTCCACTTCTCAAGCAACTGGTCCTTGGATTCCTTATGTGCGGGATCAGCTACGCAGCAGTCGACAGGGCATACTTCGGAGCACTTGGGTTTGTCGAACCATCCGATGCACTCGGTGCATTTAGCGGGATCGATAACATAGATGGTTTCACCCTCTTTAATAGCCTCGTTCTTGCATTCCGCTTCGCACGCACCGCAACTTATACAGTCATCAGTAATCTTGTAAGCCATCCTTACGGCACCTCCAATAGTATATTAATGATAAAAACTCCTTGAATATGCTACCAGATTTCGCTTCGGTTGAATACCTCACGTGAGCAGCTTTTTCTTAAGGGCTGCACTGACATGCGGGGGCACCATGTCATCGAGGTTTCCACCCAGCTTGATGATCTCTTTCAGCAGGCTGGAGCTTAAAAACTGGTAGCGCAGGTTGGCCATGAAACAGACCAGCTCGATATCAGGCGCCAGTTTTTTGTTCATCAGCGCCATCTCGAATTCGCGTTCGAAATCCGAGCTGGCCCTAAGTCCCCTGACCAGCACCTGTGCTTTGGCCTGTCTGGCGTATTCAACAGTTATACCTGCGTAAGACGTCACCTGTACGTTCTTGAAATCGACGACGGCTTTACGGGCCAGTTCCACCCGCTCCTCGGCTGTAAAGAGCAGCGATTTCTGGGGTATATCGTATACGGCCAAGATCAACTTTTCGAATATAGATGACGCCCGCTTTACGATGTCCAGATGTCCGTTGGTTATAGGATCAAAGCTGCCCGGGTAGACTGCTGTAGTCAAGACGTGCCCTCCTTCTGGTATATTGAAATACAGGTATCTCCATATTTTTTCTCTTTAATTCTCTCCATGTTTTCGTATCTGGTCAACAACCTTGAGCGTGATGCATGCGATACGGTAACAAGGGTGTTATCCGAGACAAGCCCTGATCTGGCCAGGCAGGTTATCACCTCTCCCAGGTGGGTGTCGGCGTACGGGGGATCCATAAATACCAGGTCGTAGGCATTTTCCAGCAGTCCGATCGCTTTCATCGCCGGGCAACAGTATACATGACCTTTGTCAATAAATCCCGTTTTTGCCAGGTTTTGCTTTATTATCTGGCAGCACCGTCTGTTCTGGTCAACGAAATCGATCCAATCCATGCCGCGGCTCAGCGCCTCAAGCCCGAGTGCGCCGCTGCCTGCGAAAAGGTCCAGCCCTCTTTCCCATCCTGTGGACATGGCAGCCAGCATGGAGAAGATGGCTTCACGTACCCTGTCGGTAGTAGGCCGTACCAGCAGGCCGGGAAGGGTTTTAATTATCTGGCCCCTGGCGGAGCCTCCGGTAATACGCATTTTGGCTGATGTTAACTGCTGCGACCGATGAAATAATGATTATCCGAGGCCTAATTATAATACTCCACATTACTCGTAAGTCAAACTTGATGGGCCAACCTTGAAACCGATTTTGACATCTTTTTGTAAATTGTAATATACTATCCAACGGCTTTTGAGAGGAGAGCTTAAAAAGTGCTGGAACAGTACGGCTACGTCGGAATATTACTCATAGTCGCCATACTATTCACCATCACTATCCCCACTCTTCCCATGCTTTTGAAGAGGCTGGGCCTCATCCCCACCAAGAAGAATCCTGCCAAAGAAGTGCAATACGAATGCGGTATGCAGACGGTAGGTAAAACACGGGTCCAGTATAATTTCCGTTATTATTTCTTCGCTGTACTCTTTGTATTGCTCGATATGCTGACCATCTTTCTCTATCCGTGGGCGGTCAACGTGAAGGAACTTGGAGCTGGCGGGCTTGTTGCGGTGGGTATAATACTTGTTTTGCTGACAGTTGGATATATATATGCCTGGCGTAAAGGGGCCCTGCAGTGGAAATAATAAGGCCTGATGTATCCACCCCCCAGGAAGCTGACCTGGCTGACGGTAAGCTTATCAACTCATTCAACGATAATTTCACCAGCGCTTATCCAGATCCGGATAAATGGCTTGATGAGGAGATACATCGTAATATACTGCTGACCACCGTTGATGCTGCCGTAGCCTGGGCAAGACAACGCTCCATTTTCCCTTTGATCTTCGGTACGGCCTGCTGCGCGTTTGAAATGATCGCGGCATCCGGTCCGCGCTTCGATCTGCCACGTTTCGGCATGGATATTATCCGCTTTTCCCCGCGCCAGGCTGACGTGATGCTTATTACAGGCACAATCACCTGGAAAATGGCGCCGGCAGCCAGAATGATTTACGATCAGATGCCCGAACCCAAATGGGTCATCGCAGTGGGCGCCTGCGCCGTCAGCGGCGGCACATTCAGGGAGTCTTACAGCGTTGTTCCCGGCGTTAACTGCATCATGCCGGTGGATGTATATGTACCGGGCTGCCCGCCGAGGCCGGAAGCTATGATCCACGGCATCAACAAACTGCATGCCAAGATAGTTAAAGGAACCATAGACAATCCCAATCTATCCTTAAAGTAATTAACAGGTAATCATATTACATGACAGTTGCCGTCAATACTGAAGAAACAGGGAAAAGGATAGCGGAAGCTATTCCCGGAAGCGTTGTTTCCAGCGATAAGGGGTCGCTTATCGTCGACAGCAAAGCGCTGGCACAGATAGCTGATTTCCTCAAGAATACACCTGGAATGGAGTTCGATTACCTGACCGTCCTGACTGCTGCGGACTATCTTGATTATTTCGAAGTAGTCTACCGTCTGGTTTCTCTGAAAAACAACCAGAGCCTGATCTTGAAAACACGTGTCTATGGCAGGGAGAACCTCAGCCTCCCGTCGGTCACCCCTGTCTGGCGTGCCGCCTATTACCAGGAACGCGAAATATTCGATTTGCTGGGCATCAAGTTCGAAGGGCATCCCGACCTGAGAAGACTGCTTCTCTGGGAGGGCTTTAACGGTCATCCTCTGCGGAGGGATTATCTATAGAATGCCTATCAAAACAGAGCAATTCTATCTTAACGTCGGACCTCAGCATCCGTCCACGCACGGCGTTTTCCGTTTAAGGTTATCGCTTGACGGAGAAGTGGTCACCGATGTTGAGCCCATCGTAGGCTACCTGCACCGCGGCATCGAAAAGCTGGCCGAGACCCGCACCTATACCCAGATCATACCGTTGACGGACAGGCTGGATTACCTGGCATCGATGACCGACAACGTGGCCTATTGTATGGCCGTGGAGAAACTGGCGGGCATTAAAGTCCCCGAGCGTGCGGAATATATCAGAATTATTTTCTCCGAGTTGATGCGAGTCTCCAGCCATATGATGGCTGTCGGATTCTACCTGAACGACTGCGGCGCTTTCTTTACTCCCGTACTGTACATGTGGCGTGAAAGAGAGAAGATACTCGACCTTTTCGACATGGTCTGCGGGCAGCGCCTGTTATACAACTACATGCGCGTCGGCGGAGTCAGCCAGGATTTGCCTGACGAATTTATGCCGGCGATCAAGAAGTTTGTGGCCGAGATGCCGCGTTATATCGGGGAATACAATCAGCTTATCAAGCAGAATGAGATATTTTTAGCGCGCAGCAAGGGAGTGGGCATACTGCCCAGGGAGACTGCTATCAATATCGGCGCCAGCGGACCGGTGCTTCGCGCCAGCGGCGTTAAGTGGGACATACGCAAGATGGACCCCTATTCCATCTATGACAGGTTTGATTTTGAAATCCCTACGGGCGAAGCAGGAGATTGCTACGACAGGTACTGGGTGCGCATGCAGGAAATGACACAGAGCCTGCGCATTATCGAACAGGCGATGAGCCAGATGCCGGCCAAAGGCCCGGTATGCGCCGATGTACCCCAGTTTTTCAGGCCGCCGGCGGGTGAGACCTATGGATATATCGAAGCGCCTAAAGGCAACCTGGGCTTCTATATTGTGAGCGATGGGTCGATAGCGCCGTACAGGCTGCATATTTACCCTCCCACCCTGATTAATATCACGGCGTTGAAGGACATGGTAATCGGGTGGAAGGTGGCCGATTTAATAATTATATTCGGTAGCATGGACGTTGTACTCGGGGAGATAGACCGCTGATGACGCTGCTCGACCAGTTTCAGTTGATGCTAAAGAGCCTGGGATGGCCCGATTGGGCTGTCTACCTCACCCCGGCCATCGTGGGCATACTCATAATCATTATATTCGTGCTCACTGTCGTCATAGTCTTTATCTGGTGGGAAAGGCGTCTGATCAGCCGGTTCCAGATCCGGCTGGGACCCAACCGCTGCGGACCCGAGGGTATACTCCAGCCCATCGCAACGGCCATCAAGATACTGTTAAAAGAGGATATCGTACCTGAGAAAGCCGACAAACTGATTCATTTTGTCGCTCCCATCATCGTGTTTGTGCCGATACTGCTGATTTTTGCGGTTATACCGTTTGGAGCAGGCGCTATCCTGGTGGATCTGAACGTAGGCATCATCTATGTCATTGCCATCAGCTCGATATCGGTGATCGGTATTTTCATGGCAGCCTGGGCATCGGGCAACAAGTACTCGTATATATCCGGCATGCGCAGCATCGCCCAGATGGTCAGCTACGAGATACCGGTCGTGCTGTCTCTCGTCGGCGTCGCTCTGGTGGCAGGTTCGTTCTCCATGCTCAAGATAGTCGAGGCGCAGAGCATACCGTTTATATTGTTACAGCCGCTGGGTTTCCTTATCTTCTTCCTTGGTTCCCTGGCTGAGATGAACCGGTCGCCCTTCGATCTGCTGGAAGCAGATTCCGAGATAGTGGCCGGCTACCATATCGAATATTCCGGCATGAAATTTGCCATGTTTTACCTGGGTGAATATGGAGTGGCCCTGGCTTACTCCTGCATCATCACCACACTATTCCTGAGCGGATGGCAGGGACCTTTGCTGCCACCTATTATCTGGATACTGATCAAAGTCATGCTGGTCTTCAGCGTCATCGTATGGATCCGCTCAACTCTGCCCAGGTTCCGTGTTGACCAGTTAATGGCATTCGCCTGGAAGGCCATGCTGCCCATGGCGGTGATTAATTTGGTCATCATAGCCATTGAAGTGCTGTTGATCCCGGCCTCCCTGCAATGGGTGATGCTCATTTTGAATTTCGGATTTGCCGGCGCGCTCATCCTGCTGTGGTCCAAACTGTTCACCTTAGGAGGTGGCAGGGTTGAAGTTTGAGCATTACGGTATCGGTATCGTCAAGGGCATGGCATTGACCTTCAAACATCTGTTCAGGTCGCCTATAACGGTCCAGTATCCTGATGAGAAACTGAATATATCGCGCAGGACGCGCGGCAATGAGCTGGTCTGGTTCCCGGACAAATGCACCGGCTGCGGAACGTGCACCAAGGCCTGCCTGCAGGGGAATATTATTCTGGCAACACATAGGGGAGAGGAAAGCAAATTCATCGTGGATAAGTTCGAGGTCGACACGGGACGCTGCATCTTCTGCGGACTCTGCGTGGAATCCTGCCCCTACAACGCGCTGGCCATGGGAGTGAATTACGAATGCGCCAAGTACCGCCGCGCGGATTTAGTTATGAGCAAAGAGAAGCTGGCTGTCTCCGACAGCCATAAGCCCAGCGCGTACTACAGGCCGCAGTTTGACGGGCAGCTGCCCGAGCAGAGCCTGCTGCTATATGATCGAGACGAGGGCGGCCAGAAGCTGAAATTCCTGCCGTTAAGCAAACGAAAGAGGGGGCCCGGTGCTTGAGTTAGTATTTGCGCTGCTGGCAATTATCGCGGTGGCATCTGCAATCGCCGTGATAATGGTGCGCGATATCTTTCGCGCAGCGCTGTGCCTGATACTGCTTTTCATGACGGTTGCCGGCATTTACCTTCTGCTGCACGCAGATTTCCTGGCCATTGTGCAGATCCTGGTATATGTGGGGGCTATCTCTATATTGATTATCGTTGCCATCATGCTTACCAGGGATGCGAGACAGGGGCCTCCCCTGGGCAGTCTAAAATACCCGGCAGCTCTTGTGGCGGTACTGCTGCTGGGAGTTGTGGTTTTCGGGATAATTAATACTGCATTCGTCTTCCCGGACACTGCCCCCCTCCAGGAAACCGTCAAACCGTTGGGGAAGGCGCTGTTCGGCGACAGCGGTTATCTGCTGACCATGGAAATAGCGGTCATAATGCTTCTTTCGGCCATACTCGGAGCAATCGCGGTGATCAGGGAGAAATGATGTTTAACGTAGGATTGGACCAGTACCTGATACTATCGGCGGTGCTCTTCTGCATCGGCCTCTTCGGAGTGCTCACGCAGCGAAATGTGATCAAGGTTATTATGTGTCTGGAAATCATGCTCAATGCCGTCAACATCGCTCTGATAGCCTTCTCGCAATATATAGCGCCGGTGACTTTAACCGGCCAGATATTTGCCATCTTTGTCATGGTGGTGGCCGCGGCCGAGGTAGCTGTCGGCATCGCCATAGTATTTACCGTTTACCGGAACCGAGAAAGCGTGGATATTGAGAATTTCAATATCCTGAAATGGTAAGGATATGTGGGTTCAAGTTAAAAGCGCGCCGAATCTGATGATAGCCGAGATGTGGAAGGAGTTCTTCGAAGGTGAAGGTATCCCCACCAGGCTGCTGCCCGATTCCGATAAGCTGGAGATCAGCGAATCGGTCCCGTACAGGATATACGTATCCAGGGAACGGGTACACGTCGTCGAGGAGGTCTTAAGGAAACTATAATGCCGACACAGGTTCCCTGGCTTATTTTCTTAATACCGTTTATATCCTTCCTGCTGATCGGGCTTGTACTCAGGCCGTTCCTGAACAAAAAGCCGTTGATCGGAGGATACGTCACCATCGGCGCAGTGGGCATATCCTTTGCGCTGTCGCTGTGGCTGCTGAGCGCGGTTATAGCTGCGCCGGGACATGTGCTGCCCGTGGACGATATCGAATGGGCGTTGATAGGAAACCTGAGCATACACATCGGCGTCCTGGTGGATTCTTTGACCGCGGTCATGGTGATAGTTGTGACCTTCGTTAGCCTGATGGTGCAGATTTACTCCCAGGGCTATATGAAGGGCGATGCCGGGTATCTCAGATACTACGCCTGCATGTCCCTTTTCACCGCCTGCATGCTGGGCCTGGTGCTGGCGGACAACATTTTATTTATGTTCGTTTTCTGGGAGGGAGTGGGACTCGGATCATACCTACTGATCGGGTTCTGGTTCCACAAGCCCTCAGCAGCCAATGCAGCCAAGAAAGCATTTATCGTGACCCGCCTGGGCGACTTCGGCTTTCTGGCGGCGATACTGGTGCTGTATGCGCAAACGGGTACCTTCGATACAGAATCGTTATACAAAATCGTAGCGACCGGCGCCCTGGCCGGGACCACGCTGACCTGGGTGGCCATAGGCATTTTCTCGGGAGCGGCGGGCAAATCGGCGCAGTTCCCGCTGCATGTGTGGCTGCCTGACGCCATGGAGGGCCCCACTCCGGTGAGCGCCCTGATACATGCCGCTACCATGGTAGCGGCGGGTGTCTTCCTGGTAGCCCGCTTTTACCCTCTCTTCGAACACTCTCATGAGGCCATGCTGACTGTAGCCATCATCGGATCTTTCACAGCCATATTTGCCGCCAGCATGGGCTTGGTAATGAACGATATCAAACGCGTGCTGGCTTATTCCACCATCAGCCAGCTGGGATTCATGATGGTCGGCCTGGGAGTTGGCAGTGTAGCGATAGGCATCTTCCATCTTTTCACACACGCCTTCTTCAAGGCACTGCTGTTCCTGGGTTCCGGCAGCGTCAACCACGGCAGCGGCACCTTCGACATGAGATTGATGGGCGGGCTGAGAAAAGCCATGCCCTGGACCTACGTTACATTTGTCATCGGCGCGCTCAGCCTGGCCGGTATATGGCCGCTGGCCGGATTCTGGAGCAAGGATGAGATTATAATCTCGATATTTGATAAGCAACCCGCACTCTTTATTTTGATCATCCTAACCGTTTTCATGACCGCCTTTTACATGTTCCGCGCCGTATTCATGACCTTCCATGGCAAATACAGGGGCGGCGCAGTGCCGGAGCACGGCGGTCATGGCGATGCGCACTCTCACGGACCGCACGAATCTCCTATGACCATGGTTATCCCGCTGGTCATACTTGCCGTTCTTGCCGTCTGCGCCGGGTGGTTCAATGTCACGGGACTTTTTAACCAGTTCATGGGCGAGGGTGAGGCGCATGAAGTCAGCTTTATTGCGGGCTTCTTTGGACCTTTCACGCATCCATTGCCGATGATTTCGCTGGCGGTTGCCCTGTTCGGTATTTTTGTGGCATATGCCATGTACTGTGCGAAGTGGATCTCGCCTGAAAAGATAGGAAATGCATGCAAACCTATTTACATAATGCTATCACGCAAGTACTGGATGGACGAGCTTTACGAGAACGTCATCGTCAAAACCATCTTATACAACGGCATTTTCAAGTGGATGGCGATGTTCGATTCGAGCGTAGTGGATGGCACGGTTAACGGAGCCGCCCAGGGCACTGCGGCTGCCGGTGGAGTTCTGCGTAAAATGCAGACCGGGCAGACGCAGCTATACGTAATATCTATTGCCATTGGCGCTATTGCCATAGTAGCCTGTTTATATTTATTCAGCTGAGGTAAATGGCTTTGAATCTGAATTTGTTGAGCTGGATCATTTTTCTGCCGGTTATCGGTTTGATCGTCATTGCCCTTATACCGAGACCGAGCCAGAAGACGGTCAAGTGGATTGCGCTAGTTGCAGCCATGGCCTCATTTGTTCTCTCCATCGCGGTATTTATAATGTTCGACAGGTCGGCTTCCGCTATCGGGCAGATGCAGTTCGTCGAAAAGATATCCTGGATACCAGCCATCAACTCGTTCTATTACCTGGGAGTAGATGGCCTGAGCCTGCCCCTGGTCATTCTAATGACCTTCCTGGGCGTGGTATCGGTACTGGTCTCGTGGAAAATACAGCTCAAGCCGAAGCAGTATTTCGTCTGGATACTGATGCTGGAGAGCAGCATACTGGGCGTGTTCTGCTCGCTCGATCTCATCCTGTTCTTCCTTTTCTGGGAGCTGGAGCTCATTCCCATGTTCTTCCTCATCTCCGTCTGGGGAAGCGGGCGGAAGGAGTATGCAGCATACAAGTACCTTATCTATACACTGGTAGGCAGCGCATTCATGCTGTCGGGTATACTCTGCGTATACTTCATCACGCATACCTTTGATATGACGGCCCTGGCCGGCATTAAGATTACCTCTTCATTTATTCCCCTGACGGCGCTCTTCTTCCTGCTGATAGTCGGGTTCGCCATCAAGCTGCCGGTTTTTCCGCTGCACACATGGCTGCCGGATGCTCATACCAATGCACCGACGGCTGCCAGCGTCATCCTGGCGGGGGCGTTGCTTAAAATGGGCGGCTACGGCATGATCCGCCTGTGTGTCAGTATGCTGCCGCAGGTGGCGGTTCAGTATGCTCCCTTCATGCTCACGCTGGCTGTCATCGGTGTGATATATGGCGCCGCAGTTACCATCAGGCAGACCGATCTGAAGAGGCTCATCGCCTACAGCAGCGTAAGCCATATGGGCTATGTGCTGCTCGGCATCTTTGCGCTCGATCAAGTCAGTCTGGTGGGCGCCAGCCTTCAGATGTTCAGCCATGGTGTGATTACAGGCCTGCTCTTCGCCATGGTGGGTCTGGTCTACGATAAGACCCACACGCGCGACCTGAATAACCTGAGCGGACTGGCGCGCCAGATGCCGATTATAGTCGTTGTTTTCAGCATCGCCGGACTGGCTTCACTGGGGCTGCCGGGCACCGCCGGATTCGCCGCCGAGTTTATAACGTTCGCCGGAAGCTTCGCCAGCACGGTGGTTGCCGGCATGCCGGTATTCACGCTGATAGCGGTGCTTGGCATTGTCATCACCTCGGGCTATATCCTCTGGATGCTGCAGAGAGTCTTCTACCAGTATCCGCTGGATAAATATAACGGCGTGGGCGACGCGGATACAGTCGAGATGATAAGCACATTCTCGTTCGTAGCTGTAATCATGGCTGTAGGTATCTACCCTGCCATGCTGACCAACGTAATATATATGGGGATAGCACCTATCGCGAAGCTGATAGGTATGTAAATTTATAGCCTTGCGGAAGGTTTAAACAGATGATAATGGATCAGATTAAATATATAGCGCCGGAGTTGAGCCTGCTCTGCTTCGCCCTGCTTATTATCATAGTAGACCTTTTCATCTCCAATAAGAGGGCGCTGGCCGTCCTGGCGGTGGCCGGGACGCTGGTATCGGCTTTCTTTGTGCTGATGCTGTGGAACGGTCAGCCTGTTGAAGCCTTCTACCGCACCATCGCGATCGATCCATTCGGCCTGTTCTTCAAGCTCCTCATTCTGGCTGCGACCACGCTGGTCATACTGGCATCCAGCGGATACGTCTCCAAGTTTGAAAAGTTCCAGGGCGAGTTCTACTCCCTGCTTATGCTTTCCGCCATCGGTCTGATGTTGCTCGTGTCAGCCATCAACCTCATTACGATTTTCGTTGCGCTGGAACTGAGCAGCATATCCCTTTACGTGCTCGTCAGTTTCCTCAAGGATAAGAAATCCAGCGAAGCCGGATTAAAGTATCTGATTCTCGGATCGGTAGCCTCGGCCATACTGCTTTACGGCATGGCGCTGGTGTTCGGGCTTACGGGCAATACCTGCCTGACCTGTATCGCAGACAGCGTCAAAGGCATGCCTGTAGCTAAGCTGCTGGGCACGCCGGCCCTGCTGGTGGGACTTGTGCTGGTGGTGGCGGGATTCGGATTCAAGATCGCAAGCGTACCATTCCAGATGTGGGTGCCGGATGTATACGAGGGCGCACCGACCCCGGTGACGGCTTACCTTTCGGTCGCCAGCAAGGCGGCTGGATTCGCCGTCATATCACGTATCCTTCTAACAGCTTTCGGCATGCCTGAATGGCTGCATACTGACTGGGCCATGATCATCGCGGTGCTGGCTGCGATAACCATGACGGTCGGAAATGTCACTGCGCTTCTGCAGACCAATATCAAGAGAATGCTGGGGTATTCCAGCATAGCACAGGCAGGATATCTGATGGTCGGTCTGGCCGCGATGGGCATGGGACCGCAGGTATCGGACACGGTACGCAGCGGCCTGCTCTTCTTCCTTCTCAGCTATACATTGACCAATCTGGGGGCCTTTATAGCCATAATCGCTATCTCCAATAAGATCAACAGCGATCAAATAGATGATTATACCGGTATGGGAAAGAGGGCGCCCCTGATGGCGCTGGCCCTGACCCTCTGCATGGTATCTTTAACGGGCCTTCCCCCCACGGCTGGACTGATCGCCAAGATCTATATATTCAGCGGCGCCGTTAATCAGGGCCTTCTGTGGCTGGTTATCATTGCCGTAATCAACAGCTGTATCTCGGCCTACTATTATTTCCGGGTGGTTAAAGTGATGTGGATGGGTGAGCCGGCCTCTGAGGATAAGGTGACATCATCCTGGCCGGAGTGGCTGGCCATAGCGCTGTGCTGCATTCCCGTTGTTATCATCGGTGTTCTTCCCGGCGCCTTCATCGCACTGACACAGGGCGCCTCTGCACTGTTCGGCATATAGTTTGACCTGGCGCCTGCCGGACGCTATCTCCGTTATCGCTGCATCATCGGTTGTATTTACTCTCCCGCCAACCTGCCACATATGCTCCGTCATATTTGACACTGCCGGAAGCATGTGATAGTCTGCTGCACTGTGAAAAGAATAGGGATTTTATTTCACCCCAAGGTTGAGAAATCCGAGCGTTTCGCCCGCGATATCGCGGAATTTCTCAAGTCCAAAGGCCTGAGCTGCTGGATTCACTCGTCATGGGATGAGGGCGAAGCCAGGAAGGCGCTGGCCGGGTCCGACCTTGTCATCAGCGTTGGGGGCGACGGCACTATACTGCGCGCAGCAAGGATTATCTATCCTCAGGAAATACCTGTGCTGGGTGTGAATTTCGGCAATCTGGGATTTATGAATGAGCTCGAGGCGGGCGAAGCGCGTGACAAGCTTGTGGAGATCATCGGTGGCGCGGGCTGGATCGAGCAGAGGTCGGTTCTGAAGGCTGTGATCCTGTCATCCGGTAAAATCTACCATGCCCTCAACGATGTAGTGGTGGGCAGGGGCAGGTTTATGCGCCTGATCAACGTCGAAGTAGCTATAAACGGAGAGGTGTTCACCACGTACCGGGCCGATGCCGTCATAGTATCCACAGCCACGGGCAGCACGGGCTACTCCCTGGCTGCCAACGGTCCCATATTTTATCCCGAGTCCCATGATATTATGCTTAAAGCTGTCTGTCCTCACTTGAATATGGATAAGGCCATCGTGCTCGCTCCGTCCACCGGGATCACGCTTAAAGCTTTCACCAATCACGAGGCGATGATAAGCATGGACGGGCAGGTGGAGGAACTGTTGAAAAGCGGTGATCAGGTCGAAGTGTGCCTGGCTGAGCAGACCTCGCGCTTTCTGCGCCTGAGGCCCAGAGGCAGCTTCTACAGTACCCTGGTATCCAAGTTGAAAGGAAAGTCATTATGAAAGTTGAGAAAGCCACTATAGGCGATGTAAAAAAGATGCACGAGCTGGTCAATAAATTTGCCGGCAAGGGTGAAATGCTGCCCCGCGCCCTCAGCGAGATGTATGAGAACCTGCGGGACTTCTTTGTTATACGAGACAGCGGCGGCACTGTCGTGGCCTGTGTCGCCCTGCATATTAGCTGGGCCGACCTGGCCGAGGTCAAGGCGCTGGCCGTGCACGAGAACAAGCATAAGAAGGGCATGGGAGCGGCGCTCATCAAGGCCTGTATGCAGGAAGCGAAGTCGCTGGGCATTCCGCGTGTATTTTGCCTGACATATAAGCCCGGCTTTTTTCAGAAACAGGGTTTCAAACTGGTTGAGAAAACGGAACTGCCGCGAAAAATATGGGCGGAGTGCTACAGCTGCCCCAAATTTCCGGACTGCGACGAGGTGGCACTTGTGCTGGATTTAACGGTGAACCCGTGAGCAGGGAGAAGTTACTCTCCTCAAAAACGATCTTCGAAGGCCGGGCGGTCAAGCTGATCCAGAGCACAGTTGAGAAAAGCAAAGGCGAAGTCGTTGTTCGCGAGATCGTACAGCACAGGGATGCCATCGCCGCCGTGGTGCCCGATGGGCGCGGTAACGTTTTGATGGTGCGCCAGTTCAGGGTTCCCACAGGCAAAGACCTGCTGGAGATCCCCGCCGGAGTTATGGAGGATGGCGAGAGCCCGGATGAGTGCGTCAAACGCGAATTACAGGAGGAGATAGGCTGCCTTCCACGCAGGATTGCCAGACTGGGCGGATTCTACCCGGCGCCGGGCTACTGCACGGAATTCATACATGTTTTCCTGGCCGCTGAGCTGGAGGAAAGCCGCCTGGTGGCCGAGGATACGGATGAAATAGAGGTAGTCAAAGTGCCGATTAAGGATATCGCCGGCATGATCGACAGAGGCGAGATCTGTGATGCCAAGAGCATTGCCGGTCTGTTGAAGTACCTTTCGATGACTCCTGTCGATCAGGCTAATCTATAAGCGGCCTGGCCGCTCTCGTAAAGGTCCCCCCCATAGATGTCGTTTATCACCACGGCAGGAAAGTCCTCAACCTCAAGCCTGTATACAGCCTCTGCTCCCAGTTCGGGGTAGGCAACAGGTTCGATTTTTTTAATAGAGCGGGAAAGCAGGGCGCCTGCACCGCCCACGGCAGCCATATATATGGCCCGGGATTTCAGCATCTTCCTCTTAACTGCGGCGGACCTCTTGCCCTTGCCTATCATGCATCTCAGCCCGTGCTCCAGCAACACTGGCGTATATTTGTCCATGCGGCTGCTCGTGGTAGGTCCCGCAGAGCCCACGATACGGCCCGGACGTGCCGGCGTGGGGCCTGTGTAGTACACGGTCTGGCCGGCCAGCTTAAAAGGCAGGGCTGTTCCCGTTGACAGGGCCTCTGTGATCCTTTTGTGCGAAGCATCGCGCGCGGTCAGCATACTGCCCGTCAATAATATGCTGTCGCCGCATTTCAGCGATCGAATAGCCTTATCAGAAATAGGCAGGGCAATGCGTTTAACCTTCATTATTAAAGCACCGCTTCCCTGTGCCGCGAGCACCAGCACTGCATATTTACCGCCACCGGCATGCTGGCAATGTGGGAGGGGAATACTTCGATATGCGCGGCCAGCGCCGTTACGCTGCCGCCGTACCCCATGGGACCGATGCCCAGTCTGTTCACTTCCGTCAATATTCTCTTTTCAAGCTCTTTTATCTCGGGGTCTGGATTATGCGATCCGGTCTTGCGGAGCAGGGCTTTCTTGGCCAGCAGCATGGTATGTTCGGTCGTCCCGCCTATACCGATACCGAGTATCAATGGGGGGCAGGCGTTGCTTCCACACTCGTCCACCAGGCTGACCACGTACTCTATGATGCCTTCGTGGCCCAGTGCGGGGGGCATAACCGTCAGCCTGGAGCAGTTTTCCGCACCTCCTCCCTTGGGCATAACGCGTATGCGCAGCTTATCGCCGGGAACGATCTCGCTATAAATAACGGCCGGAGTGTTGTCTCCGGTATTCTTCCTGGCTGAGAAAGGCCTGTGCACCATCGATTTGCGCAGATAGCCCAGAGCATATCCTTTTTGCACTCCAAGATTGACCGCCTCCGTCAGATCGCCGCCTGCGATATGGACATCCTGGCCCAGCTCCATGAAAACCACCGCTGTGCCCGTATCCTGGCAGACAGGTAGAAGGTGACCTTCAGCCACGGCGATGTTCTCCAGCACCGATTTAAGGGTCTCCCTGCCCAGAGGGGATCTCTCGACTATGGCCGCGCGCCGCAAAGAGGCAATAACATCAGGGGGAAGGTGAATGCAGGCATCCTGAAAAAGCGAAGCGATGGTCTCCGTTATAGTGCGGCACTGGATTTTTCGCATAATACCCTCAAACGGGGGCCGGCAAGATATTATCGTGCTGATTATATTACTTTTTGAGCTTTTCTATAACCGCTTCCGCGACCTGGGATGTTCCTGCACTCGGCTCGTTGCGGTCCCGGCGCAGGTCGTAGGTAACGTTTTTGCCCTCGGCTATAACGGCGCTGATGGCGGCTTCCATCCGGTCGGCTGCGGAAGTCTCATCCAGGTATCTCAGCATGAGCACAGCTGACAGCATCTGCGCCATAGGGCTCACCTTGTTTAATCCGGTGTATTTGGGTGCGCTTCCATGGGTTGGCTCGAATATAGCGAGTCCGTCGCCGATATTGGCGCCTGGAGCCAGGCCCAGTCCGCCCACCAGCCCCGCGCACAGGTCTGAAATAATATCGCCGTAGAGGTTGGGAAGCACCAGTGTGTCGAAGCGCTGTGGATTGCGAACGAGCTGCATACACAGGGCATCGACCAGGACCTCTTCATACTCTACCTCGGGATATTCTCTGGCCACCTCCCTGGCAGTCGAGAGGAACAGGCCGTCGGTATACTTGAGGATATTGGCCTTGGTCACGGCCGATACCTTTTTGCGCCCGTATTTACGGGCATAGTCGAAGGCGTATTTAACAATGCGCCGTGTGCCCTGCTCCGAGATGGCCTTGATGCTGAAACCTGAATTTCTATCCAGGTTGCCTTTGTAACTCTGCATTATCATGTCATAGAGTTTGGCGGCTTCGTCAGTGCCCCTGGCGAACTCAATGCCGATGTATAGGTCCTCGGTATTCTCCCTGACGATCACCAGGTCTATGTCCCTGTACAATGTGGTCACCACGCCGGGATAACTCTTGCAAGGTCGCAGGCAGACGTAGAGGTCGAGCTGCTTGCGCAGCGCTACATTCACGCTGCGAAATCCCTTGCCGATGGGCGTGGTCACGGGCCCCTTAAGCGCGATCCTGTTTTTCCGGATGGACTCGAGTGTCGCCTCAGGTAGCGGAGTACCGTACTTTTCGACGGCGGCCTCGCCCACGGTATGGACCTCCCAGTCGAATTTGATTCCGGTGGCCTCCAGTACGCTGACGGTAGCCCTGGTGATCTCCGGGCCGATGCCGTCTCCGGGTATCAATGTAATACGATAAGTCATTTTTATTAAGCAAACCTCTTGTTCATAGCTTCAGGTCGCCGTGTTTATTGATATAAGGGATCAGTCCGCCCTCGTTTAAAATATTCAGCATGGCGGGGGGTATCCTTGTGAACTTGTAGGTTTCGTTCCTGGTGACATTGCGGATAATGCCCTCATCAAGGCTTATTTCGAGGTTATCGCCGTCTGCGATACCGTCTGTCGGGCATATCAGTGCAGGCAGGCCCTGGTTGATTGCATTGCGGAAGAAAATGCGCGCGAATGATTTGGCCAGAATGGCGCTTACTCCCGCCATTTTTATCACCAGCGGCGCGTGTTCGCGGCTGGAACCAAGGCCGAAGTTGGAGCCGGCCACGATGAAATCCCCCGGCTTTACCAGTTTAACGAAGTCCGGATTGGCATCTTCCATGGCATGTTTGGCCAGCTCGGGCAGGTTACTGCGCAGGTGAGCATATTTTCCCGCGATGATCAGGTCGGTGGATATATCATTGCCGAATTTAAACGCTCTGCCCTTGACAGTGGTCGGTCCCATCACAGCACCTCCCTTGGATCGGTTATTCTGCCCGTAAGGGCCGATGCTGCGGCCGTAGCGGTGCTGGCAAGGTATATGAGACCCTCGGGATTGCCCATACGCCCTTTGAAGTTGCGGTTGGCGGTGGACAGGCATATCTCGTTATCACCCAGGGCGCCCTGGTGCAATCCCAGGCATCCGGCGCATCCTGGGGGCAGGATAATGCCGCCGGCCTCGATGATGGTCTGGATAAAACCGGCCTTGATGGCGTCGGAGTAAATTTGCCGTGAGGCCGGGCACACAATCAGTCTGACCCCCGCGTGTATCTTCTTATGCTTAAGCATCGAGGACGCTTCAGCCATGTCCTCCAGCCGGCCGTTGGTGCAGGTGCCGATGAACACCTGGTTGACCTTGATATCGCTCAGTGATTTGGCAGTTGCCGTATTATCAACCGTGTGGGGTCTTGCCACCGTTGGCTCCAGACTGCTCGCCTCGACTTTGATGGTGCGCTCGTAAGCTGCATCGGAGTCTGCCGCGACAGCGGCGTAATCATTTCCCCGTCCCTGCTTCTTCAGGTATTCGCGCGTGATGCGATCGGAGGGGAAAAGCCCTACCTTGGCGCCCGCTTCTATGGCCATGTTGGAGACCGTCAGCCTCTGCCACATGGGCATGGAATCGACCGCATTTCCCGTAAATTCCAGGGCTTTATAGGTAGCTCCGTCCGCTCCCATCAGTCCGATCAGGTGCAGGATGAGGTCCTTGGCGCCCACGCCCCTGCAGAACTTTCCTGTTACCTCGATGCGTATTGTCTCCGGCACCCTGAACCAGGTCTTGCCCAGTGACATGGCTACCGCTACATCGCTCGAACCCATTCCGGTCGCGAAAGCTCCCAGAGCGCCGGCCGTTACCGTGTGAGAATCAGCGCCCACGATGACATCGCCCGGGCGGGCCAGCTTTTCAGCTACGATCTGGTGGCATACGCCGCAGCCGGCGTCGAACAGCAGGCAGCCTGTCTCGGAGGCGAATTCCCTGATGAAAGTATGATCATTCGAGAGCTGCCGGCTAGGGCTGGGGCTGGCATGGTCGATGAAAAGGGCGGTCCTTGAGGGTGAAGCCAGCGTCTGCTTCTTGCCCAATTTGAACTGTCTTATGGTGAGCGGGCCTGTTGTGTCCTGCACGAATACCAGGTCGACGGAGGATATGACGATGTCCCCGGCCCGCGCATCGCTGCCGGATTTGCTGCTCAGGATCTTTTCACTGATAGTTTTACCCATGTGTCAACTCCGAGGCGGGACAAAATGCAGGATATCAGAGTGAACATTTTAGCATAGTTGCACTGCATTTGGATAAGGGCCCGTCACCGTACCGGCGGCAAATGGTAAAATACACGTACATCTATAGAGGAAATGATTATCAAGCAGGCACCTGATATTGCAGGCTATAAGAAAATGGAGTTTGACTGACCATGTGCTCACAGGCAATGATGCGCTGCGGAGACAGTGCATTCAGGTGGGGTGACCGCACCTATATTATGGGGATCATTAACCTTTCACCCGATTCATTTTCGGGCGATGGGCTTGAATCGATAGATGAGGCCCGACGGAGGGCGTACAGGATGGTGCAGGAAGGGGCTGATATTATCGACGTCGGCGGCGAGTCAACAAGACCGGATTCCAATCCTGTATCCGCGGATGACGAGATAAGGCGCGTCATACCTTTTATCGGCAGTATTTCAAAAGACATTGGCGTTCCGGTAAGCATCGACACGTATAAGTATGAGGTCGCAGCCAGGGCGCTGGATGCAGGGGCCGTCATCATCAACGATATCTCCGGCTCCAGCGTGGAATCCGGCATAGCCGGGCTGGCAGCCGAAAAACAGGTGACTATCGTATTGACCAGCAATCAGAGGGGCAAAATGGCGAGCGATATTTTGGCCTCGGTGAAGCTACAGCTGAAGGATCTTACTGATCGCTGCGTGGCCTGCGGCGTCAGGCCGGAGAATATCATAATCGATCCGGGCGTGGGATTCGGCAAGACAGTGGAACAGAACCTGGAGATAATCAGGAGGCTGGATGAGATAAAGGTTCTCGGCTATCCGCTATTGCTGGGGACCTCGCGCAAGTCCTTTATCGCTGCTACTGTCGGATCAACGCAGGAGGAGCGTTTCATGGGCACGGCGGCCTCGCTGGCAATAGGTATCATGCGGGGCGCCGACCTGGTAAGGGTGCATGATGTGAGACAGATGAAGCTGGTCTGCCGGATGAGTGATGCCATACTGGAAAGGGATATCGGGAAATGACCGTGGCATACATCGGCCTGGGATCCAATCTGGGTGACAGGGAGGCCAATCTGAACAAGGCTCTCGATATGCTATCGCAAAAGGTACTTATCGCAGAAATCTCCCCGCTTTATCTGAGCGAACCCGAGGTATTTAAGGATCAACCTGATTTTCTGAACGGCGTGGCTTGCATCGATACAGACCGCACCGCGCAGGAGTTATTGAAGCTATTGAATGGGATAGAGAAAAGGATGGGGCGAGAGCGCACTTTCTCCGGCGCACCGCGCCCTATTGACCTCGACCTGCTTTTTTTCGGAAGCGATATAATTAAACAACCCGGCCTGGAGGTCCCTCATCCGCGCGCGCACATAAGGGCTTTTGTACTTATGCCGATGGCGGATGTGGCGCCCGATTTTGTACATCCCGTTTTACATAAGACTATTGGAGAATTATTGGCCGGACTGAAGCCAGGCTTGAGGATAGAGAAATGGGAGAGCAATAAGGGGGGAGGGAAGGACTGAATATGTATATTATCTCGGTGGAAACGCATTTTGATGCCGCGCATTTCCTGCGCGGCTACCGGGGCAAGTGTGAGAAACTGCACGGGCACAGGTATAAAGTAGTTGTGAGACTGGTATCCCGCAAACTAAACCAGGCGGGACTGGCCTATGATTTCACCGTATTAAAAAAGCAGGTGGGGAAGGTGACAGACAGGTACGATCATCAGTGTCTTAATGATATAGAGCCCTTCGACCGGATCAACCCGTCGGCGGAGCATATTGCGTCAACCGTCTATGATGCGTTGAAGCCTGACCTGGCCGGAAAGGTCGATCTTGACAGTGTGGAGGTCTGGGAATCGCCCGAGTCATGCGCCCTTTACCGCCCGGGATGATATCTCAGGCATTCATATCGGGCGGAAGCAGGTTGGGTATGCTGTCCTTGATAAGATACGTGTAGTTGCACTTGGCGCAGTAGAGAGAGCCCGTAGTTATCTCGCTATCGTTCCTTTCATCGACCTTGAGGTTGAGCGGCCCTTTGCAGACCGGGCAGACGATAATCTCCATTATCGATTCTTTCATATCTTCAATCCATATCCTTCAGGAGTTAATGTTAACCGCCCCTATTTTAACATATACTGCACTGAAAAAGGCGTATCAGCAGTATTATTTGAGCACCTTGTTTTTAAATAGTGGCGAGATAACTTTGAACTCAGGTATGCCGGCCCTCTGCAGCAGCTGGAAGACCGCTATCTCGGTGGTGGTGATTACGGCGCCCGCGTCCCTCATCAGTTTCAGCGCTTTCTTCCAGTCGGTTTTATACCTTGAGCACACTGTATCGCTGACGACATGCACGTAGTAGCCCTGTTCCAGCAGGTCAATCACCGACTGCAGCACACATACATGCGCCTCGATACCGGACACCAGAACATATTTCTTATTTAATTGCTTAAAGCTGTCCCGGAAAGCCTGATCGCCCCAGCAGCTGAAGGTGAGCTTATCGATCGGCCTGTAGTGTTCCTTAAGGCTGGACTTGATGGGGTCGACGGTATTGCCCAGTCCCTTGCTGTATTGCTCGGTTACGATTACAGGCACCTTCATCGTTTCACATGATTTGATAATGAGATCAACGTTGTTTTCGCAGTTGCTGTAAACGTCCTTTTTCATCGCTACTGCAAGGTTGCTCTGAAAGTCGATCAGCAGGAAAACCGCATCGACCGCGTTGATCTTGAACTTGTCCATACCGGTCAGACCTCCTCGATAAAGAGAATACCATTTGATATTACAGAGTGACGGCAGGCTGTGTCAAAGTCAGCCTAATTTGCCTGTGCCACAATAATTAAGTATTATTCGTTAAAGCGCAAAAATGATTTAATCCGGATGGGTGAATCGAGGAGAGGTTATTATGGCTATCGAGCATGTGGCTGGCAAGAATGCGGGCAAGTTGATGCTTTATGCACTGAGTACGTGCATCTGGTGCCGGAAAACCAAGCAGTTGCTGACCGATCTGGGTATCGAGTACGACTATGTGTTCGTTGATCTGCTTCAGGGACAGGAGAAGGAGCAGACCATCGCCATGGTTGAGAAATGGAATCCGGACAGCTCTTTTCCGACGCTGGTGGTAAATGACAGCAAGTGCATTGTCGGCTTTAAGGAGAAAGAGATCAGGGAGGCCCTTAAGCTGTGAGTGCGGATGAAACCATCGCCCCGGATGAGATCGAGAAAGACTATCTGAGATGCAAAAAAGATGCTGAAGCGGGCGGTTATCATATTAATCCTGACGCAGATTTTGCCCGCGGCCTGGTGAGCGGTTTGCTGGTCAACCAGGCGCGTTACGGATACCAGTCGTGTCCCTGCCGTCTGGCAAGCGGTAAAAAGGAAGAGGACCTGGATATTATCTGTCCCTGCGATTACAGGGACCAGGATGTGGTCGAATACGGGGCCTGCTACTGTGCACTGTACGTCTCTCAGAACGTGCTGGACGGAAAGCAGGAACTGAGTGCGATTCCCGAGAGGCGCCCGCCGCGCTCTCTTCGCCGCAAAGCTGCGGCTCCGGCCTTAGCGGGACCCCTACAGCTGCCGATGCCCGTCTGGCGCTGCAAGGTATGCGGGTATCTCTGCGCCCGCGACGGGCCTCCTGAGATATGTCCGATCTGTAAAGCCAAGAAAGAACGCTTTGAGCGTTTCCTTTAGTATACGGATACTACCCCTGTCTGGCATTCTTCAGAGAATAATATATTGCGATAAGGACGAGACCGGCCAGCAGCAGGGCGCCTCCGTATATCATGACAATACCGTTGAAATCCTGAACCAGTCTCATCAGCCAGTCTTTGATCAGCGGAGGCAGGTTGAACTGTGATGTCAGCGACTGTCCCAGGCTGAAGGCGGGCAGGGTGATGATGAATTGAAGGGCTCCGCTGATGATTGTGATCAGGCCCAGTTCACCCAGAATGAATCCGGCCCTGCGCGCTAAGAAAACAATGCCAACGATCAGCGCGATGATGAGTATTAACAGAGGCACCAGACTGGACATGAGGACAACGATAAATGATTTGAGCGCAGCCAGCTGCCCGAGCATGTCGAAAAGGCCGTTTATCTGCGCGGCGTCTACGTTTTTAAAAATCGAGTCCGCATTGACGCCCAGCATCTGAAACAGGGGACTGAGGACGGGCAGGTCCATCAAAGCCTGTATATGAGCGGACAGGTTGTCCACCGCCGGTTTCTGCGCAGCTAAAGTCTCCAGCAATTTGCCCCGCTTTAGACTCTCTAGAATATATGCATACATATTCCGCACACCGGAGTACATAGTGCCTTTTATTTGCGGCTCGAAGTTGATTACCGCCAGCTCGGCGGATTTGGCCAGAACGGGATTATTAGGAGCTATACTCTCCTTGAGCCAGCTGTTTATCATGGCCGCGACATCCAGATCATAAACATAGGAAGCTACGTGATCGGGATTGAAAACGGTTTGCTGCAGCCCCAGTACCGGTCCGAACAAAACAAGGGAACTAATCAGCAGTATCGCCAGAATGATCAGCAGCGCTTTTTTCAGGGGCGATACCTCCGGCGCATTGTGGAAATAGCCTGTAAACCCTGTACTCATTTTGCTTCCCCCTGCTCGTTTTGCTTTAAAAACCGTCCGGTATATGCCGTGCGACCATTGTACCATCGCTGTGAGATGTTGCAAAGACATGTTGATTAGGAGCGGTGCTTGCGATAATATTATACGGCCG
>CAZDXZ010000001.1:0-52640 GCA_964509615.1 uncultured Dehalococcoidales bacterium | reverse complement strand
TGGCGGAGGGCAACCAGGTCTATCTGCTGACCGGCAACCTGGGCACAGGTAAAACACATCTGGTGCAGGGTATCGCCTTCGGCCTGGGTATAGACGAGTATGCCTGCAGCCCGTCTTTCATGATAGCCCGCGAATACCATGGCCGGCTTCCCCTCTACCATCTCGACCTTTACCGGCTCGACCATCTTGAGGAGATCGCAGGCCTCGGCCTGGACGAATATTTCCGCGACGACTCCGTCTGCGCCATAGAATGGGCAGATAAAGGGGCCTACGTTTTGCCCGGTGACAACCTGACCATCAGGCTCACGCACCTGCCGGGCGAGAAGCGCAGCATCTCCTTCATCCCCCACGGCAAGAGATACGATGAACTGGTCAACCGTTTAAAGGCCTCACTGCAAAACGACGGGGAGGATAAATGGAACTTGCAATAGATACTTCGACATCCTGGGGCGGCCTGGCGGTCTCCCTGGAGGGCAGTTCTGTCGCGGAGCTGACCTGGAAGCCGGGCCAGAACCATACTTCCGAGCTTTTCCCCAATATCGAGAGGCTGCTGCAAACCGCGAGATCGGACTTCAGGTCTCTGTCCGCAGTATTCGTTGCCATCGGTCCCGGCAGCTTCAACGGGCTCCGTGCCGGCATCAGTGCGGCCAAGGGACTGGCCTTCTCCCTCAACCTGCCGCTGGTGGGCGTCAGCACGCTCGAAGCGGAAGCTTTTATGTTTGCTTTCAGCGACCTGCCGCTCTGCCCGCTGCACGATGCCGGCAGGGGAGAAATCGCCGCCGCACTCTATCATTATGAGCACGAATGGCGACAGCTGAAAGAGGAGCATCTCACCACCGTTGAGGCACTGTGCGAAAATACCCGCCGCAAGACTCTGTTTTGCGGTGAGATACCTGCCGCTGCCGCTCAGCATATCCGTGAGGCGCTGGGGAAGAACGCCGTTATCCCGCAATGGGAGCAGCGCCTGAGGCGGCCGGGCTATATATCGTCCCTCGGATGGCAGAGACTGAAATCCGGGCAACCGGACAACCCGGTTACGCTTCAGCCTATTTACCTGAGACAGCCTCCCATTACACAGCGCAAAAAGAAATACTGACCGCTGCCGCCGATCAATATATTCCGGTCATATGCATCAGATACAACACGGTGGGACCGGATACCGATACCAGCCAGTCTAAAACGCTCGAGGCCGCCAGCAGATCGTTAAGCCAGCCGAGCACGGGGTAGATTCCCAGCAGCAGCACCATCAGCACCATCCCCAGCGCCGAGTTGATCAGTCCGAAGATGCCGCCCAGAGCGCTCCAGAAAAATCCCCCACTCCATATCTTGTCCAGCAGGTGGCGTGGTATCAGCAGGACAATATGCATTATTATCATAATTATGGCCATGGTGATCACGAAGGTCAGCAGCGACCGCCATAAATGGTCCGAGGTAAAACTCATCCACGCAAAGACATAAATCGAAAAGGCGCCCGTGATGGAAAGGGCGACGATAAATGCCAGCAGCCCGCACATCTCTTTGGGCGCTCCCTGCCTCAAGCCTCCTAGAAAGCTGAAAACCAGCACCAGGACTACCATGATATCAACGGCCACTGCCACGTAAGTTGGAACTTCCATACCTGATTATCCCTGATAATTTTGCGTAATAGTCTATCTGATTGGGCCGCCGACAACAATCTGAGAATGGCAAAACAGCGGCATTGCGGATAAAATAAGTATCCGCTCGCGGGCAATAAATATGGCTTGGAGAAGAAATGGAAAAGACACTTGTTTTAGTCAAGCCTGACGGCGTACAGCGGTGCCTGGCCGGAGAGATACTCTCCCGGCTGGAAAGGCGCGGCCTGAAAATAGTGGCCCTCAAGATGCTGCGCATGGACAGAGCGCTGGCCGAGAGGCACTATGCCGTTCACAAAGAGAAACCGTTTTTCCGGGACCTGGTTAATTTCATCACATCCGGACCGATCATAGCGGCCGTGCTGGAAGGCGAGAAGGCGATCGAGTCCGCCAGGCAGACCATGGGTTCCACCGATCCCAAGAAAGCGGCGCCCGGCACCATCAGGGCGGACCTGGGCATAAACATGGAGCACAACCTGATCCACGGCTCCGACTCTCCCGAGAACGCGGAAAAAGAAATGGCCATCTTCTTCAAGCCCGATGAGATATTGATCTATGCCCGGGACGTGGACCGGTGGCTTACTGGATAGTCAGCAGGCGCACGGCTTTGCCGTAGACGTTTTCCAGATCGTAGAAATGGCGCATCTCTTTCGAGAAGATATGTATGACCGCGCCCAGATAATCCAGCAGTACCCATCCCGACTCGGAATCCCCCTCGCTGCGGTAGGGCACAGCCGATTCCTTTTTGAGTGAGTTTAGAATCTCCCGGTGGATGGCATCCACCTGGCGGTCGCTGTCGCCGCTGCAGATAACGATATAGTCCGTAAAGGAGCAGGCCTTCCTCATATCCAGCAACACCACATCCTCGGCCTGCTTATCCGAGGCCAACTCGACTGCCCTTCGGGCTATTTCCAGTGGCTCCAGATTTATCTCCTCTCTAGTACTATAGTACCGGTTGTATATTCCCGATACCTGATTATAGCATAGATAAGGCGCCCCTGGCAGCGCAAAAACAAATACGGCGGAAGCAAGTCAAAGCGATGACCACATACGTTTGGGAATGCAGGAAGGTCGGGTTTGACTTTTCCCCAATTATTGTCATAATTATTTCAGGCGTATTGCCTTGATCAATCAGATGCTGTGCCAATATTAATGCCTGCGCAATATATGTTGGCTCTCGATATTCCAAATTAATTAAAAATATCAACGGAGGTTGATTTATTAAATGGTACAGCAGATTAAAGCGGACAAGGATTATACCCTTGTCACTCAGATTATGCAGATAGCCGACATATTCGTGAAGGTGCGGGAGCGGGAACTGCTTCCTCAGAACCTGTCGGCAACCTCGGCCGCCATCCTTTTCCTTGTGGACGCCATGGGCAAGGACGTCACCCCCGCCAGGATTTCCCGTATGCTGCTGCGCGAGCCGCACTCCATATCAGGCATCCTGATGCGCATGGAAAAACAGGGACTGATCAAGCGGACCAAGAACATGGAGCGCAAAAACCTCATCCGCATCACCCTGACGGCAAAGGGAGAAAACGCCCTCAAGCAGTCCATGAAGAAAGAAGGAACCAGGCGTGTCCTGTCCAAACTGAGCGCAGAGCAGCAGAGACAGCTCAAGACGGCCCTGACCATGCTGAAAGAGGCCGGCATGAAGGAGTTGCACCTCAGCCCCAAGGCGCTGCCCTGGCCTTAAACTTAGAGTGTATGCTAAAGCAAAACACCCGGCTGTATTTGAATACAGCCGGGTGTTTTGCCCTGATCACAGATTCGCCAGAGCTCAAATTTACCATCGTTCTTATACGAACTTTTCTTTATCATCGCCGGGTCATTTGCTATAATTAGCTGACTGTTGAACTAAGGTAATATATGAAAGCAAGATGGTGGCAAGGTAGCCTTCTCTACCTACTCATACTGGTGGCCCTGCTCGCGCTCGCATTCAGCTTCTTTCCCATCAACAAAGGACCCAAGGAAGTAGATTTCTACTCGTTCATCGACAATGCCAGGAACGGGCAGATCAACACCATACAGCAGGACGGCAACTCCATTATCGGGCTCAAGGATGACAAGGCCGTAGTCAAGGCTGCGTACGTGGGCAGCACCAAGGAGCTGATGGACAGCCTCAAGGAGGCGGGCGTCAACCTGGGTGAGGGCGGGATCAAGTTCGATGTGAAGACCGGCGGCTTTGACTGGGGCAGCATTATGCTGAGCTTCTTGCCCCTGGTCCTCTTCGGCGCTCTTCTTTTCTTCCTCTTCCGCTCTGCGCGCGGCGCCAACACTCAGGCCTTCAATTTCGGTAAGAGCCGGGCGCGACTGGCATCGGGCGACAAGCCCACCGTCACATTTGCCGACGTGGCCGGCATAGACGAGTCCAAGGGCGAGCTCCAGGAAGTGGTGGAGTTCCTCAAGTCGCCGCAGAAATTCCTGGCACTGGGCGCCCGCATACCGCGGGGCCTGCTGCTGGTCGGCCCTCCCGGCTGCGGTAAAACACTGGTCGCCAAGGCCACTGCGGGCGAGGCGGGCGTGCCCTTCTTCTCCATCAGCGGCAGCGAATTCGTCGAAATGTTCGTCGGCGTGGGCGCATCGCGCGTGCGCGACCTTTTCGATCAGGCCAAACGTAATTCACCCTGTATCGTCTTTGTGGACGAGATAGACGCCGTGGGCCGGCACAGGGGAGCGGGCCTGGGCGGCGGGCATGACGAACGAGAACAGACGCTGAACCAGATACTGGTGGAGATGGACGGCTTCGACAGCAATACCGGCGTTATTGTGCTGGCCGCCACCAACCGGCCGGACATACTCGACCCCGCCCTGCTTAGACCGGGCAGGTTCGACCGCCATATCGTTATCGACCAGCCGGATATAAACGGACGCAGCGCCATACTGGCCGTCCACGCCAAGGGCAAGCCGCTGGCCAAGGAAGCCAAACTTGATGTGATCGCACGGCAAACGCCGGGATTCAGCGGCGCCGACCTGGCCAACCTGATCAACGAGGCCGCCATACTGGCTGCCAGGCGGAACCGCACGGACATCGGGCAGAAGGAGCTGGAGGATTCCATCGACCGCGTCATCGCCGGCCCCGAGAAGAAGGGACGTGTGATTACCAAGAGGGAGCGCGAATTAATTGCCTATCATGAGACCGGCCACGCGCTGGCGGCCAAGATGCTGCCCAACGCCGACCCCGTACATAAAATATCCATTGTGGCCAGGGGCATGATGGGAGGATGGACCAGGTTCCTGCCCAGCGAGGAGCGGCATCTCGAAACCTACGAAAGGTTCAAGGACATGATGATCATCAGCCTGGCGGGCAGGGCGGCCGAGCAGGTTTCACTGGGTGAATTGACCACCGGCGCACAGAACGACCTGGAGAAGGTCACACTTATCGCCCGCCGCATGATCACCGAGTTCGGCATGAGCCAGAAACTGGGGCCGCGCACCTTCGGCAAGAGAGAGGAGATGATCTTCCTGGGCAAGGAGATCCACGAGCAGCAGAACTACAGCGATAAGGTGGCGCAGGAGATCGACGAGGAAGTGGAGTCACTGGTAAAGGATGCGTATACTAAAGCCCTGGAAATTATGACGGAACAGAAGCCGCGGCTGAAATACATCGCCGAGTATCTGATAGATAAAGAGACCATAGACGACAGCACTTTCGACAGGCTGATCAACGATCCCATCCCTGCAGCCGGCCTCGAGGCCGCACCGGCCTCCTGACCGCGCCTACCTGTTCCTCTCGATAACGAAGGCTACCAGCGCCTTGAGCGACCTGCGTGCATCGCAGTCCGGCAGCTTGTCCAGTGAAAGGCTGGCCTTCTGAGCAAATCCATCCGCGATTGACCTGCATTCGTCTATGGTGCCGGACACCCGCACCTTCTCCACTGCGGCCGGCACAAGGTCCTTGCGACGGTCCCTGATAATGGCCTGTATCGTGCCGTCCTTCGGATTTTTCTCAGCGTAAAGTATGGACGGCAACGTTGCAGCGCCCTCGTTCAGGTCTGAGCCGATAGGTTTCCCCAGCGTGGACGGGTCACCTACGAAATCGAGTATGTCGTCGATAATCTGAAAGGCCAGCCCGAAATTGAGCGCGTAGTCCTTGAGGGCCCGCACCTGATCCTCGGGACAGCCGCTCAGTACCGATCCGCACTCGGAAGCCATCACAAACAGGCAGGCCGTTTTATCGCTGATCCACTTGTAGTAGTTGTCCCTGGCGACGGCCATATCGAATATATGGCTGCCCTCACGGAGCTCGCCGCCGGAGATCGTCATCAGCGTCTCGCTGAAACGCCTGATAACCCGCAGGTTCTCCGTAGTGGAGGCCAGGCTGCCCGCCTTTGAGAACAAATAGTCCCCCAGCAACAAGGCGCTGTTCTGTCCCCAGGTACGATAAACAGCCGGCTTGCCGTGGCGCATATCGGCATTATCGATGATATCATCGTGTACCAGCGTGCCTATATGAAGCACCTCCGCGGCTGCGGCCATGGGGATGAGTGTCTCGAGGTCGTAATTGTAAAACTTGCCGCTGAGCAGCGTAAGAGCGGGTCTGACCCTTTTGCCGACTTTCAGAAGGGCATACTGGAGCAATTGCGCCAGCAGGGGTATCTCATTACCGGAGATCTCCTCCAGCTTCAATTCCACCAGATCGAGGCCGGGCCTGACCGGGGCGTATATCTGATCGAGGTTCATGCTGTTTCGCCGCTCCCCAACCTGGCCATCTCCTCCTCAACCAGGCTATCCTCCAATTTGGTGAACAGCGCCTGGGGTTGGGGCAGTGCGCGGCCGGGTTGAGGAATCTGAAAGTCCCACCCTGCATCGCGTATATCTCCCTCGAAGCCCAAATAGGAGTGCAGCTTCTGCGATGTGAAAGGCAGGAAGGGATAAAGCATGGTTTTCAACGCCGATATGGCGGCTATGGCTGTATATACCGATCTCCCGGCAGCCTGGCGGTCCTGCTTGATCATCTTCCAGGGCGCCGTGTCGTCGAGGAAGCGGTTGACATCCTGCGCCAGGGCCATGGCGATTTTGAGCCCCTCCTTGAAATGGCAGCGTTCAAGCTGGCTGCCCACCTGTTCCAGCGCGTTGCGCGCCTTCTGCAGCAGCGCGTCACCGGCCTCGTCCGTTTCGCCCGGCTCAGGCACCGAGGCATTGAAATTGCGGTGGTTGAAAGAAAGCACGCGGTGCACCAGGTTGCCGTAGGTCGCCACCAGCTCGTCATTGTTTTTGCGCAGGAACTCGTGCCATGAGAAGTCCATATCGCCCGTCTCGGGCATATTGATCGAGAGGTAATAACGCAGTGGGTCGGGATCATAGCGCTGCAGGAAATCGGGCACCCACACGGCCCAGTTGCGGCTGGTGGACAGCTTCTTGCCCTCGATTGTGAGGAACTCGTTGGCGGGGACATCATAGGGAAGGCTGAGGCCTCCGTAGCCCATCAGCATGGCGGGCCAGATAATGGTATGGAAGGGGATATTGTCCTTGCCGATGAAGTAATATGCCCTGCTCCGGTCCGTCCAGAAATCCTTCCAGGCATCGCTATCCTTCTGCGATGAAGCCCACTCACGGCTGGCCGACAGGTATCCGATGACCGCCTCAAACCAGACGTAAATGCGTTTCTTCTCAAAGCCGGGCTGGGGCACGCTGACGCCCCATTCGATATCGCGTGTAATGGCCCTGTCCTTGAGGCCTCCCTCCAGGAATCCCAGAGTGAATTTCTGCACGTTCTGCCGCCAGAAGTCCTTGTCCCCCACCCATTTCCTGAGCTGTTCCTCGAAGGCGCTCAGCTTGAGGAAGAAATGCTCCGAGTTTTCAAACCTGGGAGTCGAAGAGCAGGTGCGGCAGCGTACGTCTATCAGGTCGCTGGGATTGAGCGTGTGGCCGCAGTTGTCGCACTGGTCGCCCCTGGCTGCATTGAAATTGCAGTGGGGGCAGGTGCCCTCCACGTAACGGTCGGGGAGATATCGTTTGCAGTTGGGGCAATATGCCTGCGGCATTGAGCCTTTATAGATATATCCTTTCTCCAGCAGTTTAAGGAAGATGTCATGCGTCACCGCCGCATGGTTGGCGGTATCCGTGGTGGTGAACAGGTCAAACGAGATGCCAAGCTTCCCCCAGCTTTCAAGAAAATCGTTGTGATACCTGGTGGCCAGCTCCGCCGGGGAAATGCCCTCTTGCTCGGCGCGCAGAGTTATGGGTGTGCCGTGCTCATCGCTGCCGGATACCATCAACACGCTGTTGCCGCGCAGGCGGTGATAGCGGGCGAAGATGTCGGCGGGCAAATAGGCCCCGGCAATGTGGCCCAGGTGGAGCGGGCCGTTGGCATATGGCCAGGCTACAGCAACAAGTATGTTATCAGGCAACTGTGCATCTCCCTTTTTGCAACGTATTATTTAAGGGTCTTGGACGGGAAAAAGGTGAAAACCTTGTCCCCCTTCTCCTTCTTTTCTATTCCGGCCTTGCGCTTCTCGCAGCAGGACTTGCAGAACCGCAGTTCTCTCGACTGGTGGGCCGATTTCCTGTATATAATTTCACAGCCGTTGTTCTTCTTCCTGAATGCTTCACCGCCCTTTTTCTTATAGCAGGCCGGGCAATAACACTTCTCGCTGTCCCCATCGATTATGAAAAGGTATTCATCGCCGTTCTCAATCCTTTTACCGCACTCCGAACAATCCAGCTCGTCTATAAAAATGATCTCTTCCTTCAGCTTGTCCGAAGTCTTCTCGTCGATAGACAGGTATACATCGCCGTGATGTATGGTGCTGTCGCATCCGTCGCACCTGGCCGGTCCTATTGAGATTGCACCCCTGCGAAAACGTTCTTGCATGACTTAACTCCCATTTTAGATTTGCCCCGTGCCTTGCGCAGGGACTTTTTTACACTGCCGGTGCCCTGTATAACAATCGTGAACTCACCGCGCGGCCTGCTGAAATGCCTGATTGCCGCGCTCAGCAGCCCGCGGTATATCTCCTCATGCAGTTTGCTCATCTCCCTGCATACTGCAACCTGGCGGTCTCCCAGTGTCTCAAGCATGGCCGACAGGGAATCAACTACCCTGTAGGGCGACTCGAAACAGATTATGCTCCGCGGCTCCGAACTGACCGATTGCAGCAGCCGCCTTTTCTCACCCTTCTTGCGCGGTAAAAATCCCAGGTAAAGGAACTGGTCCGCGGCCAGGCCCGAGACAGCCAGGGCGGCGGTCACCGCCGAAGGCCCCGGCAATACCTCGACCTTGAACCCTTTCTCTATCGCACCCCTGATGAGCTCATAGCCCGGATCGCTGATGCCCGGCGTGCCGGCCTCCGAGATAAGGGCGATGTCCTGTTCCTCCAGCATTTTCAGCAGGACCGGCATCTTGCTCTTCTTATTGTGCTCGTAGTAACTGGTCAATCCTGTCTTGATATCGTATCTGCTCAGCAGCTTGCGCGAGGTGCGGGTGTCCTCAGCCGCTATCAATTGAACCTCGCCCAGCACCCTCAGGGCTCTCAGCGTGATATCCTCAAGGTTACCGATGGGCGTGGCAACAACATACAGAACAGGCACGATAACGCAGTAATTATATCCCAGTTTACGCTCGGCGGTAAACTTTATGTCGCCGGTAGAACTTTCGTTAAAATCAGATTGACCAGACTATTTCGTATCCATTTTTAATGGGCCATTGTGGACAGTTCCCGAACTCCAGTTTGAGGGCAAAAAGCTTATTCCGGCGCACCAACAATTACTCACAAGATAATAGAACTGCAGGCAGCGCCTGCCGGGTATCCGATCTATTGATGCCGATTTAGCCCTGCAGGCTGATCCTGAGAATCACACGTCTTTAAACTCGAACCTGCCGCTCTTAAAGAGCTCCAGGCAGGTATCCACCACGTCTGGATCATACAGCTTGCCTTTGTTCCTGGATATTTCTTCAAGTGCCTTATCAATACCGAGCGATGGCCTGTAAGGACGGTGTGAAGACATTGCTTCGACTACATCCGCCACAGCTAATATTCTGGATTCAGTAAGTAGCTCTGCGCCTTTCAACCCGTTGGGGTACCCTGAGCCGTCAAGCCTTTCATGATGCTGCAGGGCCATCAGTGCAACAGGCTGAGAAAATTCGATGTCCCTGATAATATTGTAACTACCCTGGGTATGTGTCCTGATCAAGCTAAACTCAAGATCATTCAGTTTGCCGGGCTTGCTCAGAATATCGGATGGCACATACATTTTTCCGATGTCATGTATCTTGGCTGCCATTATCAGATGTTCAATTCTGGCATCATCCAGATTCATCTCACGGGCTATAGCGCTTGCCAGCCCGGCCACACGCCGCTGGTGCCCGGCGGTATATGGGTCGCGCATTTCCACCACTCTGGCCAGGGTATCTATAACAGCCTGAAATGTCCGCTTAAGTACGTTAAAGGCGGCTTCTCTCTCGCCTTCCGCCTTGTGACGGGCCGTGATATCGCGGCTGTATACCAAGGCGGCGTATATATTCCCCGCCTGGTCGGCCAGCGGTATTTTGTATGAATTGTAGATATGTGGTGAGCCATCGGCCCAGGTAATTATTTTGCCAGGATCGTGCACTATCTGCCCCTGAAAAACCAGACGGTCTTCCGTATGATATCCCGTAATGCCTTTTTCCGGATTGCCGAGGCAGAGTTCCTCCGGGAAGAAGTCGGTATCCGGCCTGCCGATCATATCCTGCGGCGCCAGCTTCTGCGCCTCAGCCAAGCATTTGTTGACCATTATGTATCTGTGCTCAGAGTCCTTGACATATATCCAGTCCGGTGAGGAATCAACGATAATTTGCAACAATGTTTTTGAGCGCAGTACGGCCTCCTCCGCCCGCTTGCGCTCGGTGATGTCCTGTGCAAGAATAGCAATATCTTCACCCATCGATACAACCACCAGACGAAGCCATGTCGGCCTTGAAACGATCTCTCCAACATATACTTCTTCTATTATCTGTGGCCTTCCAGAAGTGGCCACATTGATATATGATTCAAATACAGATGTGCCTTTATGAGTTGGAAATAGGTCAAGCAGCCGCTTGCCTTTTACTTCTTCCGGATCTGTTCCGTTAATACGTGCGATTGCCTGGTTTTCGTAAACCCACGTAAAGTCAATGACCTCACCTTTTTCGTTTCGCAAAGGATGAAGAATGGTGAATCCATCGGGGGACATTTCCTGCGCAACACGAAACCGCTCCTCGCTCTCGCGCAGTTTGTCCTTGGCCTGCTTGCGCTCGCTGATGTCCCTGGCCTCGCCAAGGATAAATGAGGGCTTGCCATTCTCATCTCTTATCACACTGAATGTATCTTCCGTCCACTTGGTTGTGCCGTCCTTGCAGTAATACTCGAGTTCCAATGTGCGAATGGGATTGTAGTCCGGGTCGGCCTGCACCTTTGGTAGTTCTTTTAAAAACAGGTCTGCTGCCAATTTCAGCGACTCCGGCGTGAGACTCTGCTCCATTGTCAGTTCCATCCTTTCCTGCAACGTAAAGCCGCTGACTTTTTCGGTTAAGGGACTAAGGTAAACGGTGTTAAGGTTCATATCCATGAGCCACACCATATCTTTTGTGTGTTCGGCCAGCAGGCGGTACCGCTCCTCGCTCGCCCGCAGCGCCTTCTCTGCCTTCTTGCGCTCGGTAATGTCCTGAACAACAGCCATAATGAAATTCCCATGTCTGAAGCGAACCACGCCTGTGGAGATAACGACCGGATAGCCTGTACCGTCCTTGCGTTGGTGTTCTCCCTCATAATTAAACCTCTGTCCCGGCTGCCACTGATTCCATAAGCGAAGTGTTTCGGCCCGAGGCATGTTCCTGGTATCTTTTGTATCTGGATGCAAATCGAACACGCTCATCCGTGTCAGTTCTTCCCTGGAATATCCGGACTGCGAACAAGCCGTCTCATTGACGTCGATTATGCGGCCGTCCAGTTCATGCAAATAGATACCTTGCGCTGACTGGTTGAAAAGAGAACGATATTTCTCTTCGCTTTCCTGAATAGCCCCCTCCGCCTCCTGGCGTTCCTTTTCTGTCTGGATGGAATCCAGAGCAAACGAGATATCATCTCCTATCTCCTGGAACAGCTTATTTTCCTCGTCGGTAAAGAACCAGGGCTTATCGGCATATATGGTCAGATTCCCCAGGAATTTTCCTTTGAGCCTCAAAGGCACAATTGCCAGCGAGCGGTAGCCCCGCTTCAGCGCTTCATCGCGCCAGCGCAGCATCCCGGCATCTGTTTCGATATCGCCAATAACGGTTACTTCTTTTCTTCGTATTGCCTGTACATCGGGCACTGGACCGGCATCTTTCGCCTTAATATTCGGTAAAACTTTTTTCAAGTAGCCGTCCTCATGGCCATAATGCGCTACAGGTTTAACTGCGCCGCTCTTCTGATCGATCATTCCCACCCAAGCCATTCTGAATTTCCCGGTCTCCACAGCGATTTTACAGATAGTCTGACACAGCTCATCGCGCTCTTTAATTCTGACGATAGCCTGGTTGGTATCGCTGAGCAGCGCGTATAACCGGTTGGCTGCTATTAGTTTAACCTCTGTCTCTTTCAGCCGCAGCAGCGCATTGACATGCGCAATAAGCTCATCCGGTTCCACAGGCTGAACCAGATAGCCATCAGCACCATGGTCCAGACCTGTTACCCTGTCCTTTATTGCAGTATAGGCTGCCGAGAGGTGGAGCACAGGTATGGAACTGGTGGAAGGGTCAGACTTTATACGTTCACAGACCTCGAGTCCACTGATGTCCGGCAAATTAACATCAAGAATCACCATGTCCGGCATATCTTTTATCTTTGCCAGGGCTTCATTACCTGAGGCAGCTTCCCAAACCTCGAAACCGGCCTTCTTCAGTATCCTGGTGGTAGTGTAGCGCCCGGCATCTACATCGTCCACGTTTAGAATTACCTTGTTTCTTTTCTTTGTCATTGCGCACTCCCCGATATGTTGCGTTCAGCGGCGGCTTTGACCAGAGCCTCGCGCACAGCTATCATCATTGCATCACCGGCAGTCTGGCCTTTGGCGACTACAGCTCTGGCTTTTTTATTCAAGTAATCTAATTCATCTTTTTCCAGTACCTTGGACGTCACGACTATCACCGGAATCCGGCTGGTGGCCTTATCCTCTTTGAGCTTTGCCAGCACCTCAAAGCCGTTCATACCCGGCATCATCAGATCCAACAAGATTAAATCCGGTTTCAGTTGCCTCGCTTTTTCCAGGCCTTCAATGCCGCCATCGGCTTCTATGATCTTGTATTTGGTATCTGCCAGAATTCCCTTTATGATGTACCTGGCTACTTCCTCATCATCAATGATGAGCACGTTTTCCACCGGGGTTTTTGCCGATATTTTCCTCAGGTTCTCCAGTAGCCATTTACGCTCTACCGGCTTGGTGCAGAAATCTTCCGCGCCCAGCATCATTCCCCGCCGGCCGTCTTCAAGCACGGTGGCAACTATGACGGGGATATTTTTTGTAGCATTCCCCGTTTTAAGCTCCGAGAGAAATGCCCAACCGTCTTCGCCCGGAAGAAGAATATCCAGGACGATAGCCAGCGGCTTGATTTTTTCCAGCATGGCGCGGGCTTCTCTCAGGGAAAATGCCTTCAGCACCTGAAATCCTGTGCCCCTGAGATATTTTTCATAGAGCGTTTGAGTGGTCTGGTCGTCTTCTATTACCAGCACGGGATAGCGCGTGGTATCCTCTGCCGTGATTTGTTGATCCGCGCCAGGCAGCGCCGGTCCCGGGTAGTGCAGCGGTATAGTCAGATAAAAAACCGAGCCTTTACCTGGTTTGTTTTCCACCGCGATATCCCCACCCAGTATCTGCGCCAGCTTTCGTGATAGTGACAACCCCAGCCCGGTGCCTTTGGTCTTGCGCTGGAGAGCGCTATCTATCTGCGTATACTCGTTAAAAATACGTTTCTGATCTTCCGCAGCTATTCCAATACCCGTGTCGGCTACGGAAAAAGTCACCGTTTCGCCTGCGGTGTCCAATCGCGCAATCACCCGTATCTCGCCTTTTTCGGTGAACTTGATGGCATTGGAGACGAGGTTTCTCAGTATCTGGGAGACCTTGCCTTCATCAGTGTGAAGAGCAGGGATACCCGCTACCTCCTCAATAGTAAAAGCCACTCGGGGGTTGACCAGCAGCGGGCGCAACATGCCGCGCAGCGCGCTTAATATCGTGCTCACCTCAAAATCAGTAACGTTAATCGTTGTTTTACCCGCTTCTATCTTGGATATGTCCAGCAGGTCGTTTACCAGGTTGGATAGAGCGGAGGCGGATCCCTGAATGTAGGTTACCTGCTTATCCTGATCCTCAGTAAGGTCTCCGTCAACACGGTCAAGCAATAAGCGGGATAAAGAAAGTATAGAATTAAGCGGAGTGCGGAACTCGTGGCTCATGTTGGACAGGAAGCGTGCCTTGAGCTCATTAGCACTGGCAAGGTGTGTTGCCTTCTCGTCGAGCTCGGCGTACAGGGCAACCACTCCGCGGTTGATGTCCTCCAACTCGCGGTTCACGTTTTCCAGCCTGTTTTTTTCCAATTGCAGTTCATTGCGGCTTATGTTAAGTTCTCGGAATAAAAGAGCGTAAGGCTCTTTTAGTCCGGTGACGATGACAGCCCTGTAAATCAGGTAGAAGGAGATGATGGTTAAGAGATGACCGAACAGGTTCAATATGCCGTATACATCTGCATAGAGAGTGAATGCCATCTCGGCGCAGATAGTGACGGCGATGGAAGCAATTAGAAGCCTGAGTACCCTGGGGTCAAATTGCTTGCGGTTTCGCAGTAGCAGATAAATGGCTCCTGCCAGGATGATGGAGATGATATATTCGCTGGCAACCTTGAAAGGCGTCAACCCGCTGCCCTGGACGAAACAGTCAGGAAAGTTCTTCCAATAGAAGATGGACACCACTAGAAGAGCCGTGACCACCATGTAACCCAAGAGGGTTGGCCAGATTCTGAGCTTGCGGTTGATGATCAGGGGCGCTACCAACAGGGAAAGGCTTTCCATGTAGCGGGCGGCAATCCACAGTTGCGTTGGCAGGTTTGCATCATAACCCTGGAAAACTCCCAGACCTTTGTATGCCATGGTGTGAAGAAGCTCAATCATGGCGACGAAGAGATAGGCGATACCGATAAAAGTGAAGTAGCTGCTCTGGGAGAAATTGCGGGAGTTCCAGGCGACCATGAAGACGCCGCAGGCGATGACAATGATAAAGGCCTCGGCCAGGGTATGGAAAAGGACGTAGCTATAGAGGCTGGTCAGGGCAACGCCGATGAGAGCAAGTATGCCAAAGATGGAGGTTATGTAGTTACCTGACGCCGCTGCCTTCATTGCCTGCCTCCACAGTCGTGGGGATGTCTTTCAAAGAGAAGTTCTGACCTGGTCTAGCGTATGATGACTTTATAGCGCTTAAAGTTTGATATGTCAAGCGATATTACCAAAGTGCCGGATAATTCGTTAGATGAGCAAGCTATTTCTGACGGCAATCTCGAGCAGGCTCCATGTTCGGCACAGTATGGGGTCGGTTTTTATAGCTGGTGGAGCATTGACCCTACCTCGATAAACCAGGCCGGTTGCTCCTAAAATTGCCCTTGCGCTGGGCCTCATCCCGGCTTGATGCTGAATGAAGTGTCATGGCAAAGCTTGACTTCAAACTGCCTGTTTTGATATAGTTTCCGCTAATCACCCCCCGAGGCCTGCAATGCCGGTACCTAAATTCAAAGAGCTCGAACGAGCATATGGTTTCGACGAAGTGGCAATCGTGCCAGGGGACGTCACGGTCAATCCGGACCAGACCAATATCGAGTTCAAAATCCGCGATATCACATTCGCCATACCAGTTGTAGCAGCCGCCATGGATGCGGTGGTTGACCCCGATTTCGCCATTGCCTTCAACAAGGCCGGCGGGCTGCCCATACTCAATATCGACGGTGTGCAGGTTCGATACGATAATCCACGCGCTATACTGGACGAGATAATCAACGCGCCTCAGGCGGAGGTCACCGCCCTGATGCAGAAGATCTACAGCCAGCCCATCAAAGACTCGCTTATCGCACAGCGCATCCAGAAGATAAAGAAGGCCGGCGCCGCCTGCGCCGTGTCCATGATACCAGCCACAACCAAGAAGCTGGCTCCCGTCGCTGAGGAAGCCGGCGCAGACATAATCGTGGTGCAGACCACTGTAACCACTGCACGGCATATATCCAAGAGCTACCGCGGCCTGAGCTTCTCCGACCTGTGCAAGCAGCTCCGTATCCCGGTGATGGTGGGCAACGCAGTGACCTACAGCGCGGCGCTGGAGTTGATGCGGACAGGCATCGACGGCCTGCTGGTAGGCATCGGGCCGGGCGCGGCTTGCACAACGCGCGAGGTGCTGGGCGTGGGTGTGCCGCAGGTGACGGCCACCATCGACTGCGCGGCCGCACGCGACGTTTATTTCAAAGAGAGCGGCCGCTATGTCTCGATCATCACCGACGGCGGCATCCGCATCGGCAGCGATATGTGCAAGGCCTTTGTGGCCGGGGCCGACGCCGTGGTCTTCGGTTCCATACTCACACGCGCCGCCGAAGCGCCCGGCAAAGGATACCACTGGGGCATGTCCCAGCCGTCAGCCACGCTCCCGCGCGGCACGCGCATCAAGACCGGCGTCAAAGGTTCACTCGATAAACTCCTCTTCGGTCCCAGCCACGTGACTGACGGTACGGAAAACTATGTTGGCGCGCTGCGCAACGCCATGGGAGTCTGCGGGGCGCTCAATATCAAAGAGTTCCAGAAAGTTAAACTGGTGATCGCCCCCTCCATCAAGACGGAGGGGAAATACTTCCAGGCCATTCAGCAGAGCTGCTGAAAACGGCCCCCTGCCAATAATTCTCAGTAATTACCGGCTGATCCTATATTTTGCGAGCAAGGAAGATTGTGACGATGGATGTGGCCAGGCTGATGAGGCCGACGATGAGGAAGACGTTTGAGATTCCGGCCATGTCCATAAACACTCCGTAAACGGGCTGGAGCAGGCTCTGGCCCTGCTGCCCGATGCCGAAATAGATGCCGACCATCAAGCCGTGCATGTGCGACGGCGTCTTGGTAATCAAATATGTCTGCACCACAGTCTCCCTCAGCATCCACAGTATCCCTATGACGATCATCATCACGGCCAGCGCAGGGAAATAACCGACTGTCGTGAAGAGCAGTATGGCCGGGCCGATGGCAATCAACGCCAGCAGCACTGCATTCCTGTTTCCCCACCTGTCGGAAAGCCATCCCCCGAACAGGCCTCCCAGAATTCCCGATGCCCTCAATATGCTGGTCCAGACCGCGGCCATTGTTGCGCTGAGGTTGTAATGGTCGACCAGGTAAAGCGGTATGAAAGGCAGCAGAGAGCCGGAGGTGAAGGTAACCACGATTACCAGTATGAAGACCACGGAAACCTTCTTCAGCACCTGCCAGAGCGACGGCGCATCGGTATCGGCCTTTTTCCCTTTTACTTCAGCAAATGTATGGCGCGGTATATCGGGCTCCATTTTGCGCAGCCAGACCGCCACGCTCACCCCTGCGACCAGCGCCGGTATGGAAAGCAGGATAAAGGCCATGTGCCAGCTGATGGTTGCAGCGATGGCCGTGCCGATAAAGGGACCCAGGCCGAAGCCTATGGCGCCGCCGATCATATGCAGCCCTATGGCCTTGCCGCGCCGGTCCTCGAACATACTGCTGATGGCGGGCACAGCCGCAGGATGGTAAGCGCCAGCAAAGATACCCATGGCCACCATGGCTACCAGCAATGATTCATAGGTCGGCATCAGGCCTGCGGCGATGCCGCTGATGCCTACTCCGATCAAACCCATCGTTATCGATATCCACCTGTGCTTGATGCGGTCGCCGACCCATCCGCCCAGTATCTGCGATAGTCCCGAGGTAACGCTGAATGCGGAGACCAGCAATCCGGACTGGAAGTAGTTCAGCATCATATCCTGCCGGATAAACGGCAGCAGCGTGATGAGCAGGCTGGTCATCAGGTCCTGGCTGAAATGAGTGAAGCAGAAGAAGAGGCTTATGCCCCCTCCCCATTGACTTAAATGTTTTTTAAGCGTATCGAACAATTCAGGAATCCGAGGGATTATCTCTCAGTTCAGGTCCTGTCAATAATCTTGCATAGATTAAATCGATAGTGCAGCTATCAGCTCAAAGGAAGACTGACACGGCATACCAGATACCAAATCCTATCAGAACTGCCGCACAAATGCTAAAGACGATTTTTTGCGCCCGGGGCGTCCACAGGTGCCTGGTGCGGAAGACCGTCATGGACACGATCTGGTCCCAGGTGATATCACAGGCTAGATGGACGATCGTGAAAAGCACCAGTCCCAGCATGCCGAAGGTTACGGCGCCCGATATCAACGCCACGCCTATGGTCGCCCACCAGAGAAAAACATAGGGATTGCCGCCTGTCATTACTATGCCGGTAACCAGTGGGTTATAGGGAATGACGGATGCGCCCTCCACCGGTCTTTTAAAGGCAAAAAAAATCAGCAGCCCCATCACTATCAGCAGGGCGCCGCCCGCCAGGCCGGCAACCATCTTGACCGTAGGGGTCTCCAGGTAGGAGGCAAATCCGAAGTAAATCAGCGCAATGATGGGGATCTCCACTATCCCGTGCCCTATGCCGATCACAGCCCCTGCATTCCTGTCGTCATACCCTTTGGCGATAGTGGCGGCGGTCAGCGGTCCTGGAAGCATCACACCGGACAGCGATATGCCGGCCGCGGAAAGCAGGAACAGCCATAAATTCTGGGTCATATCAGTAGGACCTGAAGGAATCAGGACAGGAAATATTTATCAGTCATCGTTATCGCCGTCGTCGTCTCCGCCGTCATCTGCGTCCTTTTTGGGCGCCGGCGTAAGCCCGATCCTGGGCACGATAGCAATGCCTTTTTTATCCCTCTTCTTTTCCGGTTTGGGCAGGGCGCGTATATCATCGATGAGCGAACTTATGTCGGCTGCGCCTGTACCCGCAGGCAGGACCAGGCATTTGACTCCGGCCTCACGTAAAGCGGTCAACTCGGCGGTCGTAAGCGCGGCGATTGTCAAAGCTATGACGGGCTGGCCCGAGAAATCTGCCGCCCGGCGGCACTGCATCAGGGTTTCCATTGTGAGCGCAGGGACCCTGAGGTCCACCATCACAGCCTCGATCTCAGGATGAAGGCTGTTGACGGCCCGCATCAGCCCGGCCTCGATCGACATATCCAGCCGCAGCACCCTGCCTACCGATCCCGGCTCATTTCCCGCCAGCGACTTGACCGGCAGGTTGGCATCGAACACGATGAAGTCGATATCGCTCCCTTCCGGTTTGGCGCCGGTGCCCGTTTTACCGCCGGTCAAAACAAGGCCGACCGGCATATCCACCTTCGTCTTGAGGTATTTTACAAGGGCGGCGCCGGACAGCCCGGCGGGGTCAAGTATGCCTGCGCAGGCGCTCGTGCTGGCAACCTCCTTTAACTCGTCTTCGGGTTTCCCGGATAGCTCAACGGCAACCAGCATTGGCAGGGGCTTGTCCCCGCTGCCTGCAGTATGGAAGCCCATGGCAGGGGCTGTAACCTTATTCAGACCATCCAGCTTATCGATGAATTTACTCATGCATCACCGCTCCCTTGGATATAAGATAAACATATTATCGCATGGAAAGGCATAAATAATCTTTACGGCCGGGTCGATCCGGTTACCAGTAGGCAGGTATATCTATTGAAATAACCGTGCCCATGCTGGGCCAGACCTGCATCTGGCCCGGCTGCGGGAAAATAGCCACCGGCTGGTATTGCTGGCCGACCTCCACCTTAACCTGTTTATCGGCATAATAGCCCTGCGAGGATGAAGTCGTATCTATATACACCAGTCCCTTGTCCGTCGTCTGAAAGGCGTTCAAAGAGTGGTTGGTGTAGCCTTCAGCCATGCCGACCGGCAGCAATTTGACGGCGACGATGGCCGCCCGGATGCCTGATGCCTCGGCGTTGTTATGCAGCATCTCGGAGAAGTCTCCGCAGGTGAATGAGCCGGTCACATAGGCATGGCGGTCGGTCTGATCGGCTTGCAGGAACGCTATTAATTCAGCCCAACTCGGATTGCCAGCGGCGGGATTATTGCACAGCACGATGTAATGATTATCAGCCCCCACCATGATAGCCCCCTTGAAAAATACATAGGACTCGTTTTCCTTTAAGGAAGGTAGCATGTCGGCGCGAATATTCTCTGGGATGCCGTTGGGATCAATAGCCGGGCTGGTGGGGAGGCTGGCCGTTTTTATCATGGGCACGACATTGATAATAACGGAACTCACAACGGTGCCGCCCTTGCTGACAGCGGTCAGATTGTAGGCAGTTATCTCGGTCGGCATGACCTGAATCTGGCCGCTGGCCTCCACCTGTCCGATGCCATGGTCGATAACGATCTCGTCGGCGCCGTCTATATTCCAGCGCAACGTAGCAGCCGTGCCGCTCTCAATCCTCGAGTTGTCCGCTCTGAAAAAGAATACCTCGGGGAGTCTAGCCGGCGCCGGAGCAGGCATGAACGGAAGCGATGAAGCTGAGCACGCGCACAGACTGAGTATAATGGCGGCGGCCAAGCCGGCCGCAAGCTTGATTCTCATTTTACCTGAGGCCACCTGCCTCATATTAAAGTATAGCTTCAGCCGGTTTTGCAGGCAATTTGTTTCGATTATAATTACCTTTGTCGGCTATTTAGATTATGATTGTGTCAGGAGGACCATCGATATGTCCGGAGGATTGAAAATCGTGATTATCGGCGGCGGCGCCTGCGGGCCCAAGACGGCTGCCCGCGCGCGCAGGCTGGATGCGGAAGCTCAAATTACCATGGTTCAGGATGAAGAGCTGATCTCTTACGCCGGATGCGGGCTGCCTTATTACATCTCGAATGTCGTCAAGTCCCGCAACTCGCTCCTGGTGCGCGACGCGGCCGCCTTTAAGAAAATCAGCAATGTGGACGTGCTGACGGCTACACGCGTGGACCGCATCGACCGCCCGGCGCACAGGATAGATGTGACCGCTCTGACTGAAGGCCGGCAGTATTCCATCGAATACGACAGGCTGGTCATCGCCACAGGCGCAAATCCCGTAGTCCCCCCCATCCAAGGCATCAACCTCAAAGGAGTGCACATTCTGAAACGCGTCCCCGATGCGGACGATATAAGGGCTCTTATACACGAGTCGGTCTCAAAAAAAGCTGTCGTGGTGGGCGCCGGCCTGATCGGAGTCGAGATGATCGAGGCGCTGTCCGCACGAGGATTGAACGTCACCGTCGTTGAGGCGCTGGATAAAATTCTGCCGGGCATACTTGATGCGGAGATATCCGACCTGCTGGCCGACCACGTGAAAAGCAAGGGGGTAATCCTCAAGCTGGGGCAAAAGGTGGCGGAGTTCAAAGGCGAGGGGGATAAAGTGAGCCACACCGTTACGGATAAGGAGACGATCGAGGGAGATGTGGTCATCTTCGCCATAGGCGTGCGCCCCAATTCGAAGCTGGCAAAGGAAGCGGGGTTGGAGATAGGCCCGTCGGGTGACATCCTTGTTAACGAGTATCTGCAGACCAGCGATCCCGATATATACGCCGGCGGCGACTGCGTGGCCAACCTGAGCATCGTCACCGGTAAGAAGACATTCGTGCCGCTGGGCTCCACCGCCAACAAGCACGGACATGTGATAGCGGCCAATATAACCGGCGGCAGTGAAAAATTCGGCGGCATCGTCAGCACCGCCTGCGTAAAGGTATTCGATTTCAATACCGGACGCGTGGGGCTGGGAGAGAAACAGGCGCTTGAAGCAGGTTTCGAAACCGTGACCGCACTTATTCCAGGCCCGGATAAGCCGATGTATTACCCGGGCTACAAGGAGATAATAATCAAGCTCATCGTGGACAGGAAGAGCCGGCGCATACTGGGCGGCCAGGGCACCGGGCCCGGCGAAGTCATCAAGCGCATCGATGTGCTGGCCACTGCAATTACGATGGGAATGACGGTGGACACGCTGGCAGACCTGGACCTGGCCTACGCCCCTCCCTACAACACCGCCCTGGATGTCCTTCACCATGCAGCCAACCTTGTGCGCAATAAACTGGAGGGAAGGACGGAGGGCATCAGCCCCGACGCTGCAAAAAAAAAGATAGACTCAGGTGATGATTTCACTCTCCTTGACGTAAGAAGTAAATATGAGGCCGACCAGTCCTGGATCGAGGCGCCGCAGGCCCATCTAATGCCACAACACAGGTTATACGAGGGTATGGACAAGCTGGATAAGGAAAAGGAGACCGTTGTCATGTGCCGGCGTGGAGGGCGCGCATACCAGGCCTGCTGCACTCTCAAAGGCGCGGGCTTCAAAGATGTAAAGTTTGTGGAAGGAAGCCTGACCTGCTGGTGCTCCGAAGATATTTGCGGCGAAAAGATGCTCTAACTGTGTATAATAGCTGTTAAACCGGTACATTCAGATATCTTAATGACAGCTGATGTTTCCTATTCAAGGCGCCAGTCGGCACACAGCGGGTTAACCCTGTGCCAGGCTATACTGCGCTCGTTCTCCCGGCTGTCGGCCAAAGAGGGTGCGCCCTGGCGCACGCTGCTGGCCGTTTCGGCCAACTCCCTTTCGGTGGTTGAGGCGGCCCTGCTTGCTGCCAGGCAGGCGGACTGCCCCATATTTTTCGCCGCTACGCTCAATCAGGTCGACCTTGACGGAGGCTACACGGGATGGAGCCATGCCAACTTCGTCGCTCTGGTCAGGCGCACCGCCCGGAAAGTCGGTTTTAAAGGCCCTATTCTACTGGGGATAGACCATGCCGGTCCCTGGCTGCGGGACAGGCATACCACCGAAAAATGGCCCTATGGCCGCACAATGAGAGCGCTCCGGACATCGCTGGAGTCGGCTATTGCAGCAGGTTTCGACCTGCTTCACATCGATCCAACGGTGGACCGCGACCTGCCGCCCGGCGGGAAACTCGAGCTCAATACGATCATAGACAGGACAGTCCAACTTATCGGGCAGTGCGAGTCATTCCGCATCAAGCACGGGCTGCCCCCGGTCGCATACGAGGTGGGCACCGAGGAGGTCAAGGGCGGCCTGGCCGACGAAGACATGTTCAGCGGTTTCCTGGCGGGATTGCGCAAACGTATGACACGGGAAGGTTTAAGCCGGGCATGGCCGTGCTTCATCGTGGGAAAGGTTGGAACGGACCTGGATACCACCCTGTTCGATCCGCAGGTGGCGAAGGAGCTCTACGCTATCGCCGGCGCCTACGGCATGGTGCTGAAAGGACACTACACAGATAACGTGGATAATCCCTCCGACTACCCGGCCAGCAAAATGGGGGGCGCCAATGTCGGCCCCGAATTTACCGAGGTGGAATGCGACGCCCTCTTCGAACTTGAATCGAGGGAGAAGTCCTCAATCGGCGGCAGCGCCGCAGTCCCTTCAGACTTCAAAGAATCGCTCAAACAGGCGGTTATCCGCTCCGGCCGGTGGCGTAAATGGCTGCACCCTGACGAGTCCGGCATACCTTTCGAGAGACTATTTGATAAAAGGCAGACCTGGTTGCTCAAGACCGGAGCACGCTACATATGGACGGACAGGGAAGTGGTGAAAGCGCGCAGACGCCTTTATGCCAACCTCAGTAAAGACGGCTTCGATCCACACCGGTACGTGGTTGAGAGCATCTCGCAACAGATATTGAAGTACTGCCGTGCTTTCAATTTGCAGGACTCAATCCCTGTGCTTGAAAAAGAATTCCGGCGCCGCAGCAGGCTGCCTTTCTGGGATGAGGGCCAGGTGCTGACGGCGGGCGAATTGATCGTGGAGATAATGCGCCCGTCGGTCGATATGCCCCTGGACACAATCGGCCGCTTCATGGGTCCGTTCCCCAGCGGCGCACCCGCCATCTTCGCGGACGCCTCTGCTCGTATCGGGAAACGCACGGGCTTCGTGGGCTCGCTGGGGCAGGATGGCTTCGGCCGTCTGTTGAGGAAAAGATTCTCGGATGACGGCATTGATGGGAAACTCATCTCTTCAATCAGGGGAAGGTCCACCGGTTGCGCCTTCGTGGCCTATGACAGGGATGGCGGGCGCAACTTTATCTTTCACATCGCAGGCACGGCATCGGACCGCCTGCCTCCCATCTCCCGGGCGGTCGAATATACGCGATCCTTCCGCCATTTACACCTTATGGGCTGCTCGCTATCCATAAGCCGCTCTATCAGGGACGCCTGCATGGCGATGGCCGAGGCGGTCAAAGAATCCGGCGGCAGCGTCAGCCTCGATCCCAATTTAAGGCCCGAACTGCTCTCCGCCGAGGAGTGCAGAAATATATTGCTTCCCATCGTCCGCCTGGCCGACATCGTGCTTCCCAGCGGCAATGAGGCCGGCCTGCTGATGCACGAGCAGGATGCCGACATGGCCTGCCGGCGGTTGATCGAGTCGGGTGTGAAAATTGTGGCGCTTAAACAAGGTGACAGCGGCTGCCGTGTATACACCCGAGAGTCCTCCTTCGATGTGCCTGGATTCAGGGTGAATGCCGTCGACCCCACCGGCGCGGGCGATTGCTTCGATGCCGGTTTCATTAGCGGATACCTCGATAACCTGCCACTATACGAGGCCGCCAGGCTGGCTAATGCCATGGGCGCCCTGGCGGCATCCAGGCTGGGACCGATGGAGGGAACCTTTGGCCTGAAAGAGGTCGTGCACTTCATTAAAAGCCGGGAGCAAGGCCTCCCCAACGGGACTCGACCCGGCTAAGTGCTGCAATTTCTTACAATAAAAAAAGCGGCGGGAGTGTGCTCCCGCCGCTTTCTGTCAGAATTTACTTGCCCTTGGCTCTATCTTCCTCCTGCAATATACGGCGCAGTACCTTGCCCACCATGGTCTTGGGCAACGCATCACGGAACTCCACGTGCTTGGGCACCTTGTATGCGGTCAGTTTATCGCGGCAGAAAACCTGTATCTCCTCGACAGTACAGGATTGTTCATCCCTCAAAACTATCCACGCTTTCACAGCTTCGCCCTGGGCAGGATCGGGCACACCGGCCACACCCACCTCGAGCACGGCGGGATGCTGGGCTATGATCTCCTCGATCTCGACGGGGAAGACCTGATGGCCGCTGGGCTTGATCAGGTCCTTCTTGCGGGAAGTTATAAAAAGGTAGCCGTCCTCATCCATGTAACCGATGTCTCCCGTGTAAAGCCAGCCGTCGCGCAGCATCTCCGCTGTTGCTTCAGGACGGTTCCAGTAGCCCTGCATGATGTGCGGCCCACTGGCTATTATCTCACCCGCCTCTCCTGGCTTGAGCTCTGTCTTGCCAGTGTCGATATCGACGATCTTGATGACCGTATCGGGCGTAGGCATGCCGACCGCCCCCTCCTTCCATTTGCCCAGGAAGGGACCCATGGCCAGCACGCCCGATTCCGTGAGGCCGTAGGCTTCCACGATCTTGCCTCCCGTCATGGCCTCCCATTGCCTCTTGGTCTCCGGCAGAAGCGGCGCAGCCGCCGCCACCGACGACTTCATTGTCTTGAAATCGATCTTGCCCGATTTTACCTCAGGCCTGTTCATAAGCCCGATGAAGATGGCCGAAATGGCCGGGAAGAAGGCCGGCTTGACCTTCTTGATCGTAGCCAGAACGTCCTTGACCTCGCGGGGATTGGGGATTAGTGCCGTGGGATAACGGCCTGCTATGGCCGTCGATAGCAGGATTACATTGCCGTAAACATGGAAGAAGGGCATCAGCAGGACAAGCGCATCCGTCCAGTCCGTAGCCAGTGGCTTGGACCACGAATGTATCTGCCGACCGTTCATGAAGATGGCTTCATGGCTCAGCATCACGGCTTTGGGTGTGCCGGTCGTGCCGCCGCTGAACAGCAGCAGTCCGGTATCCTTTCCGCTCACCTTTATATCGGGTTTCTTATCGCCGGCATGCTTTTTCATCAGGTCCTGCAGCCAGATATCGTTACCCTGCACTTTTTCCAGGTACTGCCCCTGCTTTTTCTCCATAAACAGGGTGAAGATCGTCTTTACGAAGGGAGACAGGTACTCTTTTACGCTGGTAACGATTAGCAGCCGCAGATTGGTGCGCCCCTGGATCTTCTTCACAGGGTCGTAAAACGCCGTCAGGACGATAGCGACTTCCGCGCCGCATTCCTTGAGCGCAAACTCGAGCTCGCCCTCGCTGTAAAGCGGATTGACGGGCACAGAGATGGCGCCCGCCTTCCAGATGGCAAGCTGGCTGATGACGATATTCGGTGAGTTGGGCATCAGCATGGCAACGCGGTCGCCCTTCTTAACCCCCTGGGCTACCAGGCCCGCAGCCAGTACGTCGCTCAGATGGTCAACCTCCTTGTAGGTCATCCACCTGCCCTTGAACCAGATAAACTTCTGCCCGGGCCTCTCTCTGGCTACGTCGGCAACATCCTCGTAAAGCCTCTTGTCAGGATACGGTTGAAGCGTTTTAGGCACACCCTCATCATAATGCTTGAACCATGGATACTCGGCCATTCATGTCCTCCTGTAAGAAATTATTATTTTATGTGTGAAGTTATTTAGATGACTTGGTCTTTTCTTCCTCCTGCAGCACCCTTCTCAGTATTTTACCGACCAGTGTCTTGGGCAATGCGTCGCGGAATTCAATGAACTTGGGTACCTTGTAGGCGGTCAGCTTGTCCCTGCAATAGGCCTGAAGCTCCTCTTCAGTTGCTTTCTGCCCGGGCAGCAGTATCACCCAGGCCTTTACCGCCTCGACCTGTTTGGCGTCCGGTATCCCCGCCACGCATGCCTCGGCCACGGCGGGATGGGTTGCCAGGACCTCTTCCACTTCCTTGGGCCATACCTGGTGGCCGCTGGGCTTGATCAGGTCCTTCTTGCGCGATGTCAGGTAAAGGTATCCGTCCTTGTCCATATAACCGATATCGCCGGTGTACAACCAGCCGTCCTTGACCATCTCACTGGTTCCCTTAGGATTATTCCAGTATCCCTGCATGATCTGAGGACCCTTGCCCACTACCTCGCCTTCCTCGCCGTAAGGCAGCTCTCTGTCGGGATCCGCGACGTCCATAAATTTAATTATGACGTCGGGCAGGGGTAGTCCAACCGCTCCTTCCTTCCACTGTCCCTTGAGCGGGCCCACGGTGAATACAACCGTGGATTCCGTCAGGCCATAGGCCTCGAGAATAGGGGCGCCGGTCATGGCCTCCCACCTTTGCTTGGTCTCAACCATCAGCGGGATGGCGCCGGAGAGACAGTACTTCAAACATGAGAAATCCACCTTGCCCGCCTTGACCTCCGGATGCTCCATCAGACCGATGAAGAGCGTCGGCACACCGGGCATCGATCCGGGACGGACCTTCTTGATTGTCGCAATCACGTCATCAAGGTCTCTCGGATTGGCTACGATCGCCAGAGGGTTGCGGTTGCCGATCGAACTGCCGATAACACCGTTGAAGCCGTAGGCATGGAACATGGGCATCAGCGCCATGGTATAGTCGTCGGGGGTGACCATGCCCGATTTGTTCCAGGCATTGGTCTGCAGTCCGACGGCCAGCATGTTCTTGAAAGAAAGCATGGCGCCCTTGGGGGCCCCGGTCGTCCCTCCGCTGAACAGTATCAGGGCTGTGTCATTTACACCCGGTTTAACATTGGGAGCAGGATCATTGGCATGCTGCTCCATCAGCTCATCCATCCACATATCGCCCTTTTCCAGCTGCATGGTATGCGGCTTCTTCGCCTCGGGCAGCATGTAGTCTTCCAGCGAGGTGGCGATGACCAGCTTGAGCTTGGTGCGGGGCTGCACCTTCTTGATGTTTGCGTACAGCAGATCCCAGACAATGATAATCTCGGCTTCCACGGTGGTCAGCGCATGTATCAGCTCATCTTCGTTGTACAGTGGATTAAGCGGTACGAAAATGGCGCCGGCCTTCATGGTGCCGAATGCGGCTGTCAGCTGCTGCGGCGTATTCAGCAGCATGCTGGCCACGCGGTCCCCCGGCTTTACCCCTTTGGCGATCAGCGCCGAAGCCATAACCTCGAACAGCCTGGTCGCCTCCTTGTATGAGAAATACCTGTCCTTGAAATACATGAACGTGTGCTCGGGCATTTCGCGCGTGGTCTCTGCGATGATATCCAGCAGGGTAATCTCGGGATAGGGCTGGATGGAATGAGGTACTCCTTGGTCGTATGATTTGTACCAGGGATAATCCGCCACTTTAAACCTCCTCAAACAATAATTACTGCCTATTTTAAAACGCCCGGCTAACCGAATTCAATTAACCGGGCGCCTCTCATTCTCAGCCGCTACTTGTTTTTCTCCTCATCCTGTAATACACGGCGCAGTACCTTGCCCACAAACGTCTTGGGCAAATCCTTGCGAAACTCGAAATGCTTCGGCACTTTGTAGCCTGTGAGCTTCTCACGGCAATATTTTTGCAGCTCCTCCGCCGTGACGCTTTTTCCCTCTTTCAGCACTATCCAGGCCTTGACTGCCTCCATCTGCCTGGGATCGGGTATACCTCCCACGCAGACTTCAGCCACGGCCGGGTGCTCCTGCAGTATCTCTTCAACCTCGCGCGGCCAGACCTGGAACCCTCCGCATTTTATCAGGTCCTTCTTGCGTGAGGTCAGAAAGATATATCCATCCTCGTCCATGTAACCGATATCGCCCGTATAGAGCCAGCCGTCCCGCAGGATCTCTCTGGTCTCTTCCGGACGTTTCCAGTAGCCCTGCATCAACTGCGGCGCCTTGATGATGATCTCTCCCGGCTGGCCGACCGGCATGTCTGAATTCCCGCTTTCTATATCCACGATGCGTACAATGGTATCGGGCAGGGGCAGGCCGATCGAACCCTCCTTCCACTTGCCTTTGGCAGGCGTGGTGAGCATGGCCATGCCGCTCTCGGTCAGCGCATATCCCTCCGTCAAACGGCCGCTGATATGCTTTTCAAACTGGTCCTTGGTCTCACGCATCAGCGGCGCCGCGCCGGACGTAGCCATGCGTATGGTCTTGAGGTCGCCCATTTTTAGCTCGGGATATTCCAGCATCGAGATGAACATGGTGGGAGCGGCGCCCATATTGGTTATGCCCTGGTTCCTGATGGTATCGATCATGCCCTTGATGTCGCGCGGGTTGGCGATGAGCACCGATATATTGTGCTGGACCAGCGCCATGCCGAAGCTGGCATAGATGCCGAAGGCGTGGAAAAGAGGAAGCGGCACCAGGAATTTCTCGTCCCACCAGAGTGAAATCTCGCGGAACCAGGCTTCTACCTGCATGCCTGTGATGACCAGGGACTTGTGGCTCTCCATAACGCCCTTGGGCGTGCCGGTGGTACCTCCAGAGAACAGGATCAGGGCCGTATCGTCCGGCCCGACTTCCACCCTGGGGACCGGTTTCCCCGCGTATTTCCTGGTGAGATCGAGCCACCAGTTGTCGCCGGGCTCAATAGCGGTCGCCGCCTTCTCCTTATTCTGCGCCGTGTAATCGTCGAACTCGGCCAGCATGACATTGCGAACACTGGTTTTTTTCTGCAATCTTTTGACCATAGGATACCAGAGATTGAGCACCACGGCTGTTTGGGCATCGATATCATTCAACCTCGCTTCCAGCTCGAACTCGGTATACAGCGGGTTTAGAGGAACTACGATAGCGCCCAGCTTCCACGCCGCGAAGAAGATAATGTACTCCTGCGGACAGTTCAGGAAAAGTACAGCTATGCGGTCACCCTTTTTCACACCCATGGAAGCCAGCGCCGCTGCCATCGCATCGCTTTCATTGACTATTTCTCTGTAGCTGAGCTTCCTGTCCTGAAAGATGATCATGGGATAATCAGGACGCTCGTTTCTGGCTTCCAGCAGGACATCCATAATGGTCTTGCGGGGGTATGGCTCAAGAGAGCGGGGGACACCCGCATCATAGCTTTTGTACCACAGATATTCAGTCAATTCGCATCCTTCTGACCGGTCCCGGCACGTGCCGGGACCGGTCTCTATTATTTTGAGTAAGAATGATCCTCTATTTGGCTTTGGCTTTCTCCTCCTCCACCAGAACCCTTCTCAGCACCTTGCCCACCATTGTCTTGGGCAATTCGGTTCGGAACTCAACAAATTTGGGGATCTTATAGGCTACCAGCTTGTCCCTGCACCAGGCCTGTATCTCCTCCGCTGTAGCGGTCTTGCCGGTCTGCAACACCACCCAGGCTTTAACCGCCTCCCCCTGCTTGGCATCCGGCACACCGGCCACGCAGACCTCCGCCACATTTGGATTGGTGCTAATAACTTCCTCTACCTCGCGTGGCCACACCTGGAAGCCGCTGGGTTTGATCAGGTCCTTCTTGCGCGAGGTGATGAACAGGTATCCGTCATCATCCACATACCCGATATCGCCGGTGTACAGCCAGCCGTCCCGCAGCATCTCTTTGGTCTCTTCCGGCCTGTTCCAGTATCCCACCATGAGCTGCGGCGCTTTGATAACGATTTCGCCTTCTGTGCCGGCGGGCAGATCGCCCTCACCGGTCTCCAGATCGCCGATCCTGACGATCACATCGGGCAATGGCATACCGGTGGACCCCTCCTTCCACTTGCCCAGATAGGGGGTAACGCAGGACGCCATGGTGGCCTCGGTCATAGCGTAGCCTTCGACTATGCGACCGCCGGTCAGTCCCTCAAACTGCTTCTTGGTTTCGGACAGCAGCGGAGCGGCGCCCGAAACGCAGAACTTCATCGATTTGAAATCCACTTTACCGGCTATGACCTTGGGATGCGCCAGCAATGAGATGTACAGTGCCGGAACTGCAGGGAAGAAAGTCGGCCTATCGTGTTGAATAGTGGCAATCAGGTCTTCCCGGTCGCGCGGATTGGGCACCAGTGACATCGCTACGTGGCATACTACTGCAGTGCTCATGACACCATAGGTGCTGTACACATGAAAAAGCGGCAGGCTGGCCATGATGATATCTTTATAGCTTTCGATCTGGCCGCCGAACCATGCTAAATACTGCAGGGCGGTTATCACCATCGAATGATGATTGCCTATCACGCCCTTGGGCGTGCCGGTTGTGCCGCCACTGAATAGTATGAGGGCGTAATCCTGAGGCGTCACTTTTACATCCGGCCTCTTGGCGCCGGCGTACTGCTTGATCAGGTCAACCAGCCACACATCTCCCTTCTCCAGTTCAACATAGTGCCCCTCTTTCTTCTCCTTAAGAAGGGTGAAGAGCACGTTGAGCACGGGCGGAAGGTAGTCCTTGATGCTGGTGGCGATTACCAGTTTCACGTTTGTGCGCGGCTGTATCTTCTTAAAATTCTTGTAGAACATGGTCAGCACTACTGCAGTCTCAGCCCCACAATCCTTGAGAGCATGTTCCAGCTCGCTTTCGGTGTACATCGGATTTAAATGTACCAGTATGGCGCCGACCTTCCATGCCCCCCAGCGGCAGATGATGGCCTGCGGACAGTTAGGCATGATCAGTGCCACGCGGTCTCCCTTTTTAACACCGTTAGCCGCCAGGGCCGCGGCAAACTCGTCGCTCAGTTTCTGGATCTCAGCATAAGACATTTTCCTCTTCTTAAACAGCACCATGGGATAGTCGGGGTGCTCTTTGACAGCCTCATCCGTATAGTCAAGGAGCGTCTTCTGAGGATAGGGTTCAAGTGTTTTCGGGACACCGGGATCGTAATTCTTTAACCAGCGATACTCTGCCATGCAACAACCTCCAAATTTTATATTTTATGCCGTGACTGTATTTTCAAGCTGTCCCCGGCCCTCAGGCCGGGGACAGCCTTACTCACGTAATTACTTCTTGCTTTTGGCCGCTTCTTCCTCCTGAAGGACCCTTCGCAGCACCTTGCCCACCATTGTCTTGGGCAGGTCGCTGCGGAACTCCACGAACTTGGGTATCTTGTAGGCGACCAGCTTCTCCTTGCACCAGGCCTTTATCTCCTCCACCGTAGCCGTCTTGCCGGCTTCCAGCACCACCCAGGCTTTTACAGCTTCGCCCTGCTTGGCATCGGGAATGCCGGCGACGCTGACCTCGGCCACCGCCGGATGGCTGCTGATGACCTCTTCAACTTCCCTCGGCCATACTTGGAATCCGCTGGGCTTAATCAGGTCCTTTTTGCGCGACGTGATGAAAACGTAACCGTCATCATCCATATAACCGACATCGCCCGTATACAGCCAGCCATTACGCAGCATCTCCTTGGTCTCCTCGGGCCTGTTCCAGTACCCGACCATCAACTGCGGAGCGTTGAAGACGATCTCCCCCTCCTTGCCGGCAGGCATGTCGCCCTCGCCGGTCTCGATATCGCCGATCCTGATTATAACGTCCGGGAGCGGCATGCCCACGGAGCCCTGCTTCCATGTTCCGCGGAAAGGAGTGCAGCAGCAGGCCATGGTAGACTCGGTCAGGCCGTATCCTTCCACGATGCGCCCACCGGTCAGGTCTTCAAAGCGTTTCTTTGTCTCATACAGCAGCGGGGCCGCGCCCGAGTTGCAGCATTTCATCGAGCTGAAGTCCACCTTGCCCGCCTTGACCGCCGGATGCTCCAGCAGTCCGATGAACATGGCGGGTACGGCGGGGAAGAACGACGGCTTATCGTGGTTGATGGTGGCAACCACGTCGTCGCGGTCGCGCGGGTTGGGCACCAGCGACATCGCGGCATGCCCGACGATTGCCGTGCTCATTACGGCATATGTGGCGAATGAGTGGAAAAGCGGCAGCACCAGCATCATCACGTCCTTGTAAGGCTCGACTATCTCACCGAACCAGGAGCTGAACTGCAGTCCCGTGATAACCTGGGAATGATGCGTTCCCACCACGCCCTTGGGCGTGCCGGTCGTGCCGCCGGAGAAAAGTATCAGGGCATCGTCACTGGGGAGCACTTTCACATCAGGCCGTTTCGCTCCGGCCTGGGACTTAATCAGCTCGGCCAGCCAGAAATCGCCGGATTGCAGGGCGATGCGATGTCCTTCCTTCTTCTCCTTGGCCAGGGTGAAAAGCACCTTGAGCACCGGGGGAAGGTAGTCCTTAATGCTTGTAGCTATGACCAGCTTCAATTTGGTCCTCGGCTGCAGCTTCTTGACCGTATTGTAGAACAATGTCAGCACTACCACAGTCTCAGCGCCGCAGTCCTTGAGGGCATGCTCGAGCTCGGACTCGGTGTACATGGGATTCATGTGTACCAGGATGGCGCCGGCTTTCCATGCGCCCCAGCGGCAGATGATGGCCTGGGGGCAATTGGGCATGATCAGGGCAACGCGGTCTCCCTTTTTAACGCCTTTGGCCACCAGGACAGCCGCGAACTCGTCGCTAAGCTTCTGGATCTCGGCATATGACATCTTCCTCTTCTTAAACAGCACCATGGGGTAATCGGGATGCTCTTTAACCGCATCATCCACATAGTCGACAAGCGTCTTCTGCGGATAGGGTTCCAGCGAAGCGGGAACCCCTTTGTCATAGTTTTTTAACCATCTTTTGTCGGACAAGATAAGCCTCCTTTGATTTGTTATTATGATTAAGCGCCAAACGCCTAATTACCTTTTCGGATCATCACTTCGCCGCTTTTTGTCTGGCTATCTCCTCCTCAACGAGTACACGTTTCAGTATCTTGCCCACCATTGTCTTGGGCAATTCGGTCCTGAATTCGATATGCTTGGGCACCTTGTAGGCTATCAGTTTCTCACGGCAGTGTGCTTGAATCTCCTCCACCGTAGCAGTTTCTCCCTCGCGCAACACCACCCAAGCTTTGACGGCCTCGACCTGGTACGCATCGGGAATCCCCGCCACTCCCACCTCCGCCACCTTGGGATAGGTGCTTATACACTCTTCAACCTCGCGCGGCCAGACCTGGAAGCCGCCCGGCTTGATCAATTCCTTTTTGCGCGACGTGATGAAGAGGCAACCTTCATCGTTGAGATAGCCGATATCTCCTGTATACAGCCAACCGTTGCGGATCATCTCCGCCGTGGCCTCCGGCCTGTTCCAGTAGCCCACCATCACCTGAGGACACCTGGCGATGATCTCACCCTCCGTCCCCAGCGGCATGTCTTTCTCCCCCGTTTCAACGTCCACGATACGTAGAATAACATCAGGCAGAGGAATGCCGGCCGATCCGGGCGTCCATTTTCCCTCAACCGGGCCAAGTGTGATGGCTGCGGTCACCTCCGTCATACCATAACCCTCAATCAGCTTGCCGCCGGTCAAATCCTCAAAGCGTCGCTTGGTCTCAGGCAGCAAAGGCGCCGCCGATGCTACGCATAGCTTCATGGATTTGAAATCTACCTTCCCTGCCTTCACCAGCTTGTGCTCCAACAACGCAATGAACATCGTGGGGACTGCCGGAAAATATGCCGGTTTCACTTTATTAATGGTCTTTACCACATCATCTCGATCGCGCGGATTGGGAACAACGGCCAGCGGATTGTGTCCCATGATGGACGTGCCCATCACACCCGCAAAGCCGTAGACGTGGAAGAGCGGCATAATCATCATAACCACATCGTCCCATTCCGTCAGGACGCTGTCATTCCAGACCTTGAGCTGCCAGGCCTCTGCGACCAGGCATTTATGCGTTATAATGACGCCCTTGGGAACGCCCGTCGTGCCTCCGCTGAAAAGCAGCAGCGCAACATCTTCTGAGCCGGGCTTGTTATCGGGCGCCGGGTCGGCGGCATGCTTGCTCATGAGCTCTGCCATCCGCAGGTCGCCCGCCTGGATAGCAATTCTGTGCCCTTCCTTCTTCTCCTTGAGCAGCGTGAACATGGTGGCCAGGAAAGGCGGGAGGTATTCCTTGATATTGGTAGCTATGATCAATCTTAGCTTGGTCTGGGGCTGGATCTTCTTAACGGTGGCGTAAAAAGGCGTCAGCACGATGGCAACCTCGGCGCCGCACTCCTTGAGGCAGTGCTGCAATTCGTGCTCGGTGTACATGGGATTGAGCGGTACAGGTATTGCTCCGGCCTTCCAGGCTGCAAACGAGCTGATAAAGCCCTGCGGGCAGTTGGGCAGCAATATGGCAACTCGGTCGCCCTTTTTCACACCGTTGGCCTTGAGGGCCGCGGCAAACACCGAGTAGAGCCGGACCAGTTCGCTGTAGCTGATAGTCCTGTCCTTGAAAATAAGGAACCTGTGATCGGGCCCTTTTTTTGCCGCGTCTTCCACCACGTCCAGAAAAGTCACCTGCGGATAAGGTTCCAGTGTGTGCGGCACCCCCGCATCATAACTTTTAAACCAGGGATATGATTCTGTCATCGATACAACCTCCCTTCATAATTTTTACAGTGGCAGCTATGTGTTATCGGTCTCCCCTCCCTGTTTGCCTTTCTCTTCCTCGATCAAAACCCTCCTCAGAATCTTGCCAATCTGGGTTTTAGGCAGATTATCTTTAAATTCTATGTACCGGGGCACCTTGTAAGCCGATAGTTTGGAGCGGCAATGCTCCCTGAGCTCATCGGCCGAACATTTCATCCCGCTATTCAAAACTACCCATGCCTTAACCGCTTCGCCCTGGTATTGATCGGGCACGCCGGCTACGCTGGCCTCCATAACCGCCGGGTGCTCATGCAACACCTCCTCTACCTCGCGCGGCCAGACTTGAAAACCGCTGGTCTTGATTATATCCTTCTTGCGGCTGTGCAGGAAGAGGTGCCCGTCATTATCGAGATAACCGATGTCGCCGGTATACAGCCAGCCGTCCCTCAGCATATCCGCTGTTTCCTGTGGCCTGTTCCAGTAGCCGGTCATCAGGTTCGGGGCCTTAAAACATATCTCGCCAAGGTCGCCGGCTTTCATGCTGTCCCGGCCGGTCTCGGCATCCACGATCTTAATAATCACGTCGGGCAGAGGCATGCCCACCGAGCCTTCTTTATTAACACCCATCACAGGATTGAGCGTCGCCGCCTGCATGGTCTCCGTCATGGCATAGCCTTCCAGCAGCCTTCCGCCCGTCATGCTTTCAAACTGTTTCTTGGTATCGGCCATCAGAGGGGCGGCGCCCACGATGCAAATTTTCATGCCCGACAACTTAATCCTGCCCGATTTCACCAGGGGATGGTTCATAATGCCGATGTAAAACGTGGGTACGCCGGGCATGAAGGCCGGCTTGTACTGCCTGATGCTTTTGACCACGTCGGTGATATCTCGCGGGTTGGGAATAAGGATGCAGGACGAACGGTTTATCATGGCGGTCCCCAGAGCACCCGCACATCCAAAAACGTGGAATAGCGGCATGGTCAGTGCCACTTTGTCCTCCCATTTCTCAAGCACAGGGCCGAGCCAGGCATTGATCTGCATGGCGGTCATAATGAGGGCGCCGTGTGTGCCGACGGCGCCCTTGGGAGTGCCGGTGGTACCTCCGCTGAAAAGTATCACGGCTGCATCCTCCGGCCCGACATGAATATCAGGTCTGGGATCGTTTCTGTGCCGCCGCAGCAGTTCCTGAAACCAGACGTCACCCTTCTGAAGAGATATGCGGTAGCCCTCCTTCTTCTCCCTGGCCAGTGTGAAAAGCAGGCCCAGGTGCGCCGGCAGGTATTCCTTGATGCTGGTGGCAATAACGGTCCTGATCACGGTGCCGGACTGTATATTCTTGATGGCTGCGTAGAAGGGATTCAGCACTATCACCGCCGAGGCGCCCACCTCCATTAGTGCATGCTTGAGCTCGTGTTCGGTGTAGAGTGGGTTGATAGGGACGGCTATTGCGCCTGCCTTCCAGATGCCCTGAAAAGCCAGCACCATCTGCGGCGAATTGGGAAGGAGCAGGGCCACGCGGTCCCCCTTCTTTATGCCCTGGGCAACCAGGCCCGCGGCCAGTGCATCGCTTTGCCTTACAAAGTCGTAATAGAGTAGCCTATGCCCCTTGAAATAGAACATGGCCCTGTAGGGTTTGGTTCGGGCCGATTCATCGACCACCTCGATCATAGTCGTTGGGGGATAGGGCTCAAGTGTGCGAGGCACACCTTCATCATAATTCTTAAACCAGGGGTATTTATCCATTTCGACTCCGACCCGCATCGCCAACGGCGCGATGTGTTCCCGTCTTGTGGTCAATCGTTAATTGACCGGTCAATTGTAACATAGTTACTCGTAAAGTCAAGTTTGATGGGAGCATGACGGGGACTTTGACAATCCGTATATCTACTTATTTAGATAAGGATTGCCGGCCTAACTGCCCGCAGGCCGCCTGTATGCCCGCTCCCTTCTGCTCCCGCTGCGTTACGGTTATGCTCGATCTCTCGAGCACCTGTCTGAAGAAAGCGATTGCCGGGGCTTCGGGATGCCTGTAATTGCCGTGCGGCACCTCGTTAAAGGGGATGAGGTTCACGTGGCAGTTTAATCCTTTTAGCAGCGAGGCCAGGGCGGCCGCTTCCGCCGCACTATTGTTTATCCCTTTCAGCAGGCAGTACTCGAACGTAACCCGCCGGCCCGTCTGGTTGACGTAATGCTGGCAGGCTGCAACTATATCCTTCAACAGGTAGCGTGACATGCCAGGCACCAGCTTTCTGCGCAATGCGTCCGAGGCGGCATGCAGCGAGACCGCCAGCGTGAACTGCATATTTTCAGCCGCCAGCCGGTATATACCGGGAACATAACCGATCGTGCTAACCGTTATATTGCGCATCCCTATCTTCAGCTCTTCATTGATCAGACGCAGCGCGGTCAGGGTGGCATCGTAATTAAGCAACGGTTCACCCATTCCCATAAATACAACATGGCTGACCCTTCCCTCATCAGCGAGTATCTTTCTACGGACTGCGATATCTCCCACGGTCAGGACCTGGTCGACTATCTCGCCCGCAGCCAGGTTGCGTTTGAAACCGTCGGCGCCTGTAGCGCAAAAGGCACAGGCCACCGGGCATCCCACCTGGGTGGACACACAGCAGGAGAAACGGTCATCATACGGCATGCCCACGGTCTCCACCAGGTCGCCGTAAAAAGGCACCAGCAGCAGTTTGAATGTGCCGTCCCTGCCCGTGCTGACATTCCTGACTGATGACCTTCCCACCGTCCACGACTCGTCCAGCACGGCCCTGAAGGGGGCCGGGAGATCGGTCATATCGTCGACCTGCCGGCAGCCGCGCCTGTATATCCAGTCGGACACCTGTTTGCCACGAAACTTCTTCTGCCCGAGATCGGCCGTCAGGTTTTTCAACTCGTCGGTGCCCAGGCCCAGCAACATCTTTTTCGCCATCATTTGTTCCCTTTCAACCACAACATTATGTAGCACCCAGGGACGGTCTGCAAGGCGCTCTCCATTCAGTTTGACCGCTCCGGTCGTTAGTAGTAGCATGAAATTGAGGGGCATTGAGACCGATAAGCCCCCCGGGAGGCAGGAAATGGTCAAGAAACAGGCCATGTTTGTAGAATGGCTCTTTCCTCGAGGAAGCTCTCCCCTGCAGGAGGAGCAGAGATAGTCTGCGGGCGTGCAGAAGGGGAGAGCAGGTAAAACTCCCGAGCTCTCCGTTAAGCAGTAAAGAAGCTGCAAAAATGAAGGATAAAGCAAAGTATTGAGGCTTTCCTCTGGGGGAGAGTAGGGAGGAGCAAGGATCTGAAAGATCAAGGGGCTTCGCTTCGGCGAAGCCCCTATATTTTGTCTAATCCTGCGCCGGCTGCGAGCCGCCAGGCCCAGCTGTCAATACCCTGCGGTGGCGTCCAGGCCGGCCGACTTGAATATATCCACGATCTCGTTGAGGCGGATACTGCCCAGCGGCTTGCGGCCGCTGAGCTGGTAGGCCTTCCCCAGCGACTGGTATTTGGGACGGCCGAACTCGTGATAACCGAGCACAGACACTTTCTCGGCCTTCATACCGCGCAACCTGGCGGCCAGCTTATCAATATACTCGCTGGAGTCGTTGTATCCCGGTATCACGGGAATCCTGATCCAGATCCGCGACTTGCCGGAACTCACAGCTTTCTCAAGGTTGGACAGAATCAGCTTGTTGTCCGCGCCTGTGCCGTCCCGGTGCTCATCGGCATCCAGATGCTTGATATCGAATAGTATGAGGTCGGCAGAATCGAGCGCCCTGTCCAGAACGCCCCATGCTACCTGCCCGCAGGTATCCAGCGCTGTGTTATAGCCCAGCGCTCTGCACCTGTTGAGAAGCGCCAGGGCGAAGTCCGCCTGCAACAGCGGCTCGCCTCCCGAAAGCGTTACGCCGCCGCCGGAGTTGCGGTAGAAGGGCTCGTCCCTCCGGCACTCTTCCACCACCTCATCGAGCGTCATATAACGCCCGGCCACCTCTATCGCGTCTTCCCAGCAAGCGTCAATGCATTTCAGACAGAGGTCGCATTTAGCCCTGTCCAGCCACAGGCCGGTGGAGGCCAGTGATAAAGCTCCCGCCGAACAAACGTCTAAACAGCGCCGGCAGCCGTTGCACCCGGCCTCCCTCACCAGTATCTCGGGCTTGGGACTGATAGATTCCGGATTGGAGCACCACCTGCAGTGCAGCGGGCAACCTTTGAAAAAGACCGTCGTCCTTATGCCCGGTCCGTCGTGAATGCTGTAGCGCTGGATATTAAATACCAGCCCTTTCAGGTCTTTTTCAGACTTAACGTCGCCCGTCTCGCCGGCCTCCTGTGAGTTTAAAAGCACTGCGGAGTCCTGGCTATGATGGAATCCTGGATGCTGCGGTCGAGATCGACGAAGTACGCGGCGAATCCAGCCACCCTGACCATCAGTGTGGGATATTTCTCAGGATGGTCCTGCGCATCCTCCAGTGTCTCCCTGTTGACCGTGGAGAACTGGATATGGTGTATCCCCATGTCGGCAAAAGTCTTCAGGTATTGAGCGAAGACCTCGGCATTGTGTCCCACCAGGAACTGCGGCATGAAGCTCTGGTTGAAGAGGTGGTTCCAGCTCTCCAGCGGGTCTACCTTCGCTACGGATTTGAGCACCGCGGTAGGGCCTTTCTTATCACGTCCCGCCATGGGGGAGATGGTCCCGTCGTTGAAGGGATCTCCGCTCATCCTCCCATCCGGGGTCGGGCCGCAAACGCGGCCGAAGCTCCACCAGGCGGTGGCGGCGGTCCCGTCCACATGCACCGATGTGCCCCAGTTGGTCTTGCATTTGCTGGTCTCCTCTTCTATTCTGCGTGCAACCTCGCTCGAGATCAGATCGGCATAATCATCGTCATTGCCGAACTTGGGGGCGCGCAGGCATAGCTGGCGAATCTCTTCGTAACCTTTCCAGTTGTTCTTCAAAGCTTCCACAAGCTGCTTCATGCTGATCTTTTTGTCGTCGAAAACCACCTTTTTCACGGCTGTCAGCGAATCTGCCACCGTGTTCAGGCCGAAAAGCGTTACATCGCGGTAATCGGGCATATAGTTCCAATCGCGCACATCCTGCGCCCTCTCGATGCAGTCATCGATAACGGAAGACAGGAAGGGGCGCGGCGCCCACGCTTTGTAAAGGGCGTCTGCGATATTGGCGATGCGCACCAGACGGTGAATCACCAGCCGGTAGTTCTCTATGAACGCATCGAAAACTTCCTGCATGGACTTTACTTTCTCGGGATCGAGCACCTTGTTGCCCGCTTTCTTATAGATAGCCAGCGGGTCTATGCCCAGCGCCTGGTTGAGGCAGAGGGGCGCCGGCACACCGCTGGCCCAGGCCGAGATGTGGCTGAAGTTTTTGCCGGGTATGGTGGGCACCATGCAGTTGTTGATGGAGTAGTTGCGTGCATCCTCAAGCGGCGTGCCCATGTTGACCAGTCTCAGCACACACACCTTGTCGTTGAAGATAGCCGGCTGCGGCATCCCGGATGCCAGGCACTCGATAGCCTTGTCCACCAGCTTGCGCGGTATGCCGTCATGCCAGCGCAGCGCCAGCGGCGGCACGATGGCGCGGACGGTCTTGGTGGCATCGAGGATGATAAGGCTCATCTCATTTGTGACATCTCGGCCCTTGGAGTCCACACCGCCGATTGTGACGGTCTGGAACCCCAGCGCCCCACCGCCGAAGCCGGACCAGATAGGCGCATGCAGGAAGCCCGTCTCCTGGAATTTAACGAAAAGGAACTCCACCAGCTCCTGCGCCGATTCACGTGTTATCTTGCCCGCGGCCAGGTCCTTCTCATAGAACGGGTTGAATACCACGTCGAAGCGTACGCCGGAACCCACCTGGGGCATCTCGAGGAAGTTGACTACCAGGTGGATGAACCAGTATGACTGTATTGCCTCGAGCAGCGTGCGCGCCGGGTGCTCCGGCACCTGTTCGCAGGCCTCGGCAATGTTGCCGAGCTCAACTTTCCTGAGCACGTCCTTCTCTGATTTCGCCAGGCTGCGCGCCAGCTCAGCATACCTCTTCGACCACCTGCACACCGCCTCCATGCTGATGATGGTGCTCTCCAGAAATTCCTTTTTGCTGACGAAATCAATGCCGTTGATCGTCTCGTCCATGTATTCTCGATCGAGCTTCTTCAACCTCTCTCTGGCTTCCCCCAGGATGCCTTTCAAACCTATGGAGAGTATCTTGTCATAGTTGGGTGTGGCTGATTCCCAGTTGAAGATCCAGAACTGCTCCTTCAGCTCGGGGGTAAGGTATTTCTTGCTCATGTGGTGGATGGAGCGGTCTCCCCAGTACTCGCCGATCTCCTTCAATTCCTTTCTGCCCTCATCGTTGAGCATGCTCTGGTAGACCTGCCCCGGAGCGGTCTCCCTGGCTATCCACTTCCAGGCCAGCTCAGGGTAAAAAGGCACCGAGTCGCTGTTGGAGGCATAATTACCCACGATCATTTCATCGGGCCTGATGTAAAGGGTCATATTATCCAGTATATGCGCCAGCGCTTTGGCACGCCGGGTGATTATCGGCTGGCCTTCGGTCATTTTGTAAGACTGCGTCACCAGCCTCGCGCGTTCCAGATCGAGCGACCAGATGAAACCGGGCCGCGTCGCCCTGGCATCGGCGCTCAGATAATCCAGCGCCACCTGCTGCGCCTTGATGGGAGTTTTAACCATTAAGTTCACTGTTCTTGTAGTCATAATTAGCCTCCTTAGCTACATACTCATAATTTACTTTTACACTTTGATCCGCAGATCGTCAAGAGGATAGCTCATACAGGGATGAATATATCCCGACTTCCTGTCCGCCTGGCGGTGATGCACCCTGGAGGGTGTGAAGACCTTGCCTGAGATCAGCTTGGTGCGGCAGGCCGTGCACTCACCGGAGCGGCAGATGGCCGGTACCACGATGCCCGCCCGTTCCAGCGAGTTCATCAGCGGCTCACCGGCCTTGGCTTTGGCTTTCTTGCCGCTCCGCATTTCAATGACCTCAAATTCCTTGGACGCGGCTGTTCCTGGCCAGGCAGGCTCTTTGGTCACATCCTGCGGCGGCCCGTATGCTTCGCGCTTGGTCCGCCTGGCGGGCACACCCAGCTTGGCCAGCGCCGGTCCGCAGAGCTCATACATCAGCGCCGGTCCGCACACAAACACCGTCTTTCCCTTCAGATCGCCCGCAAGCTTCGAGATCACCTTGTCATCCAGGAAGCCCGAGGCGCCCTTCCAGCCCGCCGGGGGTTCGCTCATCACGTAATCGACCTTGATGTTCTTGTTTTTGGCAACGATCTCTTTAAGCTCTTTTTCGAAGATTATGTCATCCGGTTTGCGGCTGCCGTAGATCAGATGTATCTTCAGCGGCTGCTTCTTTTCAATAGTCTCGCGAATGATGGAGATGAAAGGCGCTGCGCCGCTGCCGCCCGCCAGGAGAACGAGGTCCGACGAGTCCATCAGCGGCTCATAGTAGAAATATCCGTTGGGACCGGTTGATTCAAAGCTGTCACCGACCTTGACGCTGTCCAGCAGGTAGTGCGAAACGAAGCCGCCGTCAACACGGCGTACCGTGATGTCATAGTACGGCTTGCCCGGCGTCGACGATATGCTGTAGGGTCGCGAGGTCTTGACACCCTTGATATCCACGAAGAGGTTGATATACTGGCCGGCGCGGAAGTGCGGTAGCCGGCCGTTCTTGGATTCCAACCTAAAAGTCTTGGCGCTGGCCGTCTCTTTGACTATCTCCTTGACCTTGAGCTGCAGCCTGCGGGGATGGATGCTCTTCACGAATTTATCCTCGGGTGTGATGGTGTCCTTCAGCTCATGAGCCTGCACCTTTTGCTTTTCCAGCGATTCCTTCATCTTGGTTATCTCGCCCGCATCCCAGGGACCCTTCTCCATGTCGCGCAGCACTTCTCGCGATGCCATTGCGCCCGAGGCGATGCACGATTCGAATCCACCTCCGATATTGACCCAGGCATTGGCGAAATACAGCCCCTCCAGCGGCCCGCGCATGGGTATGCGCAGGAACCCGGTACCGGTGAAGTTCTCGTCGAATCCGATGATGCTGCCGCGCGGATTTCCCGTGTAGCGGATATTGGTCAGCGGCGTGGCAACCTCGATCACCTCGATATGCTCCCTCAGATTCGGCGCCGCCACTTCCGCCAGCTTGAGCACCTTTTCAGCCATCCTGTTCTTGGCCACTACATATTCGGATGGGGACAGCTTCAGCCAGGGGTCGGCATAGGCTATCTGCGTGATCACGCACGATGCCGTGCCCCTGGGCGAAACGGTCGGATCAACCACGTTGTAAGCCACGATGGCATTGCCGTCCGGCTCATAATCAAGCGAATTGCGCATATTTTCGTACTGTGCGTCCAGGTCATAAGTCTTATTGACGAAATTCTCGTGTACGTTAAGCCCGACATCCTGGCAGGGGCAGTCCAGGCCCACGTAGATGTTAAATGTGCTGGCGCCGCCGCTCCATCCGCCCAGCCGGTTGAGGTACCAGCCCGGCATGTTGTCGCGCCCGACCAGCTCCAGGCTGGTGGTCACCGGGTTGGCGCTGCACACGACGTGCTGCGTGGCGATCTCGGTGCCGTCCTCCGTCAGCACTCCCCGCACCTTGCCGTCCTTTACAATAATCTTCCTGGCGCCGTTGTTGAACCAGACCTCGCCGCCGTAGGATTCCATCGTATCGATAAAAGCCTGTGAGAGATTTTGCGACGTCCCCCTGACATGGGCCGGGCCAAACCTGATGTAGCTGACCAGTCCCAGGGCATAGATGAGGAACGCCATCTTGGAGGGCGGCTGGCAGAAGTAGCCCCACAGCTGCCCGATCACTGCCCGCGCCTTCTCATCGGATACCAGAGGATTGAGCACCTCGGACAGCGTTTTGCCGAAATTGCCGACCAGCTCGGGGTACTCGGATGGATTCTCCATCACCGCCTTCATGCCCACCCGCATGGATCGCATGGCCTGCCTGGCGAATTCGAACATGATATTGGAGAATTTCTTGATGCCCTCGGCCTCCCGCGGGAACTGGCTGCACAGGGCGTCCTCATAGTTTTGCCTGCCCTTGGGAAGCTCGATGGTGAAATCGGGGAAAATGCTGCGGTACAGGTCCGGGATGTGCAGTATGTCCACACGGTCCGAGACACCGCTGTCATGCAGGATTTTCCAGATGGGCCCCTTATCCTCCTCCGTCCCGTAACCGGAGAGCTGGTGCAGGGCGATCTCAAATTCAAAGCGCCCTCTCAGAAACGAAGTCGCATAACCGCCCGGCACATTATGTTTCTCCAGCAGCACAACCTTCTTGCCCGCCTTGGCCAGGTAGGTCGCAGCGGAGATTCCGCCCAGGCCCGCCCCCACCACTACGGCATCGAAATCTTTCATCAGGTGTTCCTCCTATTCCTGTATAAGCTGTTTATTTATTACTATTTATCAGCGTCCCTTAAACTCGGGCATCCGCTTCTCCCTGAAGCAGTTGAGCCCCTCACGGAAATCCTCGCTTCCCATCAGGTTCTTCTGCGCGTATGTCTCGATAAAGAGCTGCTGTTCCAGGGTGTTGTGCAGGCCGCTCTGCACCGCGCGCTTGATCTGCTTATAGGCCAGCGGGGGGCCCTGCACGATCCTGGCCGCCAGTGCTTCCGCCTCTTCCATCAGCTTCTCATGTGGTACGACCCTGTTTACCAGCCCGATGCGCTCCGCTTCGCGCGCGTCGATAGTCGCCCCGGTATACATGTATTCGTAGCTGCGCCCCGTGCCCAGCAGGCGCGGCATAAGGTAGGTGCAGCCGCAATCGGGTATCAGTCCCCGCATGACGAAAGCCATATTGAACAAAGCCTTCTCTGAAGCGATCCTGATGTCGGCCAGCAGCGCCAGCGACACGCCGCCGCCTGCGGCCACCCCGTTGACGGCGGCAATGACCGGCTTCTGCAGATTATACAGGCCCATCACGAATGCGCCGCCGATGGTCTGGGCATGTGGCTCCAGCAGCTCCTGCAGCCTTCCTTCCTCGGCCGCCTGGTTGAAAATAATGACGTCGGCGCCCGTGCAGAAACCTTTGCCCGCGCCGGTTATGATAAGCGCACGGACGTCATCATCCTCCTGCAGGTCCCTGAATATCCTGGGCAAATACTCGTTGCTGATCTCACCCGTCAGCGCGTTCAATCTGTGCGGTCTGTTCATGGTCAATGTCGCCACGTAATCCTTCTTCTCAAGTATCAGACCTTCATACTCCATCTCGATATCCTTTTTGCGGCCGTCTCGTCCTTTTTCCGATGCTCAGGCCTTAATGGTCACCTCCGACGGGAATTGTTTTTGCATGATTTTCACAGCCCCGCCGATGATATCGTCCATAACTTCCTGTGCGCTTCTGATCTCCTTGATCAGTCCCGTGATCTGCCCGGCGAACATGGGATAATATTCGGCTTCGCCTTTCTCCATCATGCCCTGCAGCAGGTCGGAGACCAGCATGCTCTGCAGAGGCATGGGCAGGGTTTTCAGGCCTGACTTGTCCCAGGCCTCGCTAAGCTTGTTTTTAAAAGATCTGGTGGTCTTGCCGCTGTAAATGCGGGTGATCTGCTCGGCCTCTTCGTCAGACTCGATGAGCTTGCGATAATAGGCTTCGATAGTAGGCTTGTTGAGCATGCCGAAGTCAACGAAATCCCAGAAACATTCACGGGTGGCTAAAAAGGCGGTACCGCACCAGGCGCCGATGGCGCCCAATGCCAGCGCAGCCACAAGGCCGCGGCCGTCGGCTATGCCGCCGGCGGCTACCACGGGCGTGGGCGCCACGGCATCCACTACCTGAGGAACAAGGGCCATGGTACCTACCCTGCCGGTATGTCCGCCTGCATCATGTCCCTGGGCAATGATAATATCGGCCCCCATCTTTTTAATGCGGACGGCGTTGCGTACATTGCCTACCAGCGACACAATCTTGATGCCGGCTTCATGCGCCTCCGGTATCAGCCAGTCGGGCGTGCCCAGTCCCAGGGCAAAGAAGGGAACCTTCTCCTCTTTCACCACCTGGAACTGGCTCCATCCGAACTCCTCGGAGATGGGCCACTCCTTCATTTTAGCGCCTTCGACACCGAAATCTTTGGCCATCTTGCGGACAAATTCCGTGTGCTCGGGAGGGATGTAGTCCTTGAGCTTATCCAGGTCGAAATCCTTGGGTATGGCTGCCGGCAGCAATATGTCGACGCCGAAAGGCTTATCGGTGAGGGAGCGTATTTTCCTGATCCATTCCCTGAGCTCATCAGGCCATAAAAACGTGGCGCCGAGCATGCCCAGGCCGCCGGCGTTGGAAACCGCGGCGGTCAAAGTGTAGCCGCCTGCAGTCCCCATCCCCGCCAGCATCACCGGATATTCGGTGCCAAGCATGTCGCAAAGTTCGGTGCGGAATACGGGACGCTTTTTCATTTCTTCTCCTCAGTAAGTTACTTGGGCTTCTCGGTCATCATGGTGCGCAGTTCCCTCTTCAAGATCTTGCCCACGGCGCTGGTAGGAAGCTGGTCGTAGAACTCTATGCGCTTGGGGACCTTGTAGGGAGCTACTTTGCCCTTGAGGTACTCGATGATCTTGGCCTTCTCCGCCTCGCTCTTCTCTATACCAGGCTTGAGGATGATGGCCGATGCCACGATTTCAGAACCTGGCCTGTTGGGATCCTGTATGCCGATTGTTGCGCCCATGTCGACATCGGGGTGCTCGCAGATAATGTCATCCAGCTCACGGGTGAAAACCTTGAAGCCGGAGACATTGACCATGTCCTTGAGCCTGTCAACTATGGTAAGGTATCCCTCCTCGTCCATCCTTCCGATATCGCCGGTATGGAACCAGCCGTTTCGCAGTACATTGGCTGTCTCCTGCGGCTTCTTGAAATAACCCTTGGTGAAGACCTGCGGCCCCTTCACCGCTACCTCGCCCGGCTCATTGAAGGGAAGGTCCTCGCCCGTCGCCGGATCGACAATCCTGATCAGGACGTCGGGGAAAGGGATGCCGACCGCGCCGGGTTTCTTCTTCCCATAGCGCGGATTGGCCGTGATGATGGGGCTGGTCTCAGTCAGCCCGTATACCTCCACCAGCTTGTTCTCGCCCACAATTTTTTCGAAGTCCTTGATATATTCGGGAGGGAACGGGGCGGCGCCGCTGGCGAAATACTGCACATCGGAGAAATCATATCCGCGGAACCCGGGCTGCTTCATCAGCTCCAGGTATACCGTAGGCACATTGCCGATAACGTTCGGACGGTATTTCTTCATGTTCTTTATTATGAACTGCTGGTCGCGCGGATTGGGCACGGCGATCAGGGTGATGGCCTTGGACATCATAGCCATGCAGACCAGCAGGCCCGCGATATGGAACAGCGGGAAGGCCGTCATGCCTACCACGCTTCCCATCTGAGTATCCAGCCAGGTGGTGACCTGGAACATCTGGCTCACCATGTTGCGGTGGGTCAATTCCGCGCCCTTGGGCAGGCCAGTGGTGCCTCCCGTATACTGCATTACGCAGGTATCATCCATGCTGACCTTCTCGGCCACGGGAGTGGCCGGCATGTTCTTCATCACATCCTTGAAATGGTATATCTCGATGCCGGGTATGGGCAGAACTTTGCCGGTGGGTATCTTCTTAAGCATTTTCGCCAAGGTCGCCATCACCGGGGGGATGTAATCGGCTATGCCGGTGAAAACAATGGCCTTGAGATCGGTGCCGCCGATGCCCTTGATCACCCGCGGGTAGAGGGCGTCGAGCGTAACCAGCACCTTGGCGCCGGAATCCTTGAGCTGATGGTTAAGCTCCTCGGCCGTCAGCAGCGGGCTCACGCCGGTCAGCACGCAGCCGGCCTTCTGTATACCCAGCAACCCAATATAATACGCGGGCAGGTTGGGAAGGTTTATGCCCACCGTATCGCCCTTCTTCAGGCCGATCTTCTTGAGCAGATTGGCAAAGCGGTTGGACATCTCGTCCATCTGCTTGAAAGTGAACGGGGTACCCATATAGTGCAGGCTTACGCGCTTGGGATCATGTTTGAACGCCGGCTCCACCGTTTCCCAGAAACTCGTCTCCGGATACTGCAACGTTGCAGGCACTTGCTTGTCGTAAAATGCCAGCCAGGGCTTTTTGCTATAAATGTCCGCCATGTAACAACCTCCTACCTTTTTTTATATAAACGTGACCGCTTATATTCCGTCCCAACAATACGTTAACAGCTTACCACAGCAAAAAAAATATTACAACAATATTATAGCAGAATTGAGACTAATATATGTTAGCTGACGAGTCAATCAATTTCATGAGGGAGCGGGCTTCCTGCGCTGTGATCCGGCCCTGCTTTGATTCGACTGATCCATTCTGCTCAATAGGGATTCAGCCACAGCCATATATAGAGAAGGCCGATCAAAATGAAGATCAGCGCCATGGCTACCCTTATATATTTCTCCACCCTGCTAATGGCATTTATCCATTTTGCCGCGCCCACCACGCCCAGCGACAGGAGTGTACCGAATAACATCACGGGAAGGCCTGTGCCCAGGGCAAATAAAGCCGGCAACCCCACGCCACCCCTGGTCTTGAATGCCAGCGGTATGAGTACACCGAAGAAAAGCACCGCGCTATAGGGGCAGAATGCCAGAGCCAGCACAATGCCCAGCGGCAGAGCGCCCAGCATGCCCATATCCGCCAGCCTGCCGGCGGCGTTTGCCACTGTGCTCCCGTGCTCGCCCAGAGATATCCTGTCCAGAAAAAGCATGATCAGACCTACCGCTATCAGCAAAGGCCCCATCACCTTCTCACCGAAATCCTGCAGAAAGTTGGCGATCGCGGGAATGCTCAGCCCGGCATAGATAATCAGCATCCCCAGCACGGTGTAGGTAATCATCCTGCCCAGTGTATACAGGGCCCCGGTGGTAACCGCGAACCTGCGGTCAGAAAGTCTGCGGCTGATATACGCCAGCGCCGCCAGGTTGGCGGCAAGTGTGCAAGGCCCGATCGCCGCCATCACACCGAGCAGGAAGGCGGAGATGCCCGGCAGGCTGATATCGGCTAACAGCCCCTGTATGTCCATTTGCTCCATTTTGAGCAATCCCGCAACCTGTGTCAATCCGTTTTTCCACGCCGCTCCGGACCGGCAACCAAGATCGCCTAACCCCAACCCATCCACCCAATCACACCTGCCCTTGACAAAAGCGCATACAATTATTATATTGTATGCAAATATTCTGTGTAAAAAGTATCAGGTTATGACAAACGAGCTGGACGATTATATCTGCTTTAATATCGGGCGATTGATGCGGCGTGTCTACGAGCACTACGATTCCCGCCTGTCGCCTTTCAATCTGACCACGCCGCAGTACATGGTTTTCAGCGCCCTCTGGGTTGGAGACGGCATAACGATCGGCGAGCTGGGGCAGCGTGTGGCGCTGGATGGCTCAACCATCACCGGCATACTCGACCGCATGGAAAAAAACGGCTACGTGGAGCGCCGGCCGAATGTCGAGGACCGCAGGTCCGCTCTGGTATACCTGACGCAAAAGGCAAGGGAGGTTGGGCCGCGCATCATCGGCTTCGCGGACGAATTGAACGCCGCCATTCGAAAAAATATCCCCGGGCAGGATATGGCGGTCTTTGAACGTGTGCTGCGGGAGCTGGGCCGTTCGCAAATAGGTTAATTCCAACGGGCCGGCTTCAACAGTCAAATTAAACGGGCCAGGAGTATTTTATGAACCAGCCGGAGATCGTTCTATCGGACTCGGAAAAGCAGATCTACCTGCAGTTCATCGAATGGCAGAGGAAAAGCTGGTACGGCGTTCCGGGCGGGGAGAAACTGCTGGAAGTCATAGTCGCAAAATACACACCCGCCGAGGCTGAGTTCCTGACCGGCATGCCGTACTCGCCCAAAAGCCTCGAGGTGTGGGCCGGGCTGAAGGGTATGGACCCAGCCGACCTGGCAGGTCGGCTGGATGAGCTGACAGGCAAGGGATTCCTCTATAAATTCGACCGCGACGGTGTCCCTCACTATATGCTCAACGATATTTTCATGCTCATGCGCGCCACGGGATGGCCGGGCAGGAAGGATGAGGTCAGCAGACAGTTTGCAGTGCTGTCCGATAACCATTTCCCGACCTTCATGCAGCCCTGGGAGACCGTCAAAGAAAAAGGCCTGCGCGTGCTGCCTGTAAACACTGTAATCGAGGACAAGCAGGCCATACTGCCCTACGAGGAAGTTAAAAAGCATCTTGATTCCTACACGTTTTTCAGCGTCAGCTTCTGCCCCTGCCGTGTGAAGAAAGAGCTGGTAACGGGCAAGCCCGACAAATACCCCAACGAAGTATGCCTGCACTTCGACAGGCTGGGACGCTACGCCGTGGAAAACGGCATGGGCCGCGAGATCACACGTGAGGAGACCGAGCGTATCCTCAAGCAGTGCGCCGAGGCCGGCCTGGTGCACGCTATGTCGAACCAGCAGGAAAAGCCCGACACCATCTGCAACTGCTGCAATTGCTGCTGCATGTGGTTTGAAGCCGTCAAACGCATGAAGCACGAGGGGCTGGTGCCATCCAACTACCATATTAAAGTTGAGCAGCAGACCTGCACCGGCTGCGGGCTGTGCGTCAAGCGCTGCCCCATGGAAGCACTCAAGCTCAGGGAATCTCCTCAGGCCAGGGGACGTAAAACCACTCTGCGTGATGGGGAAGGGCGCGTCCGCGAGCTAACCAACAAAACCGGCAAGGTATCCGAGCCCGACGAGGCCCTCTGCATAGGATGCGGAGTCTGCGCCTACAAATGCCAGTCCGGCTCCCTGACCCTGGTGCGCAATGCCGAGGAGCACACTCCTCCCCGTACCATGCGCGATTGGGCGGTCGAGTTTATGACGACGCGCAAGACCGCCTGACCGGCGCGTCCGGGTCAGCCGGCGGCCATTTGCCAATATCCGAATCTGCCATTATACTTTCCACAGCAAGGTAATACACACTCGAGGAGAAATCACCATGCCCAACTTCAAGCCCTGTAAATTAATGTGTCTTATCGGCCTGCTGGCATTATCGGCGACATCGTTATTCGCCTGCGCCTCCCCGGCCGCCACCTATCAGCCCTCGGGCCTTCCGGGGCTGGTCGCTTTCAGTTCCGACCGGGATGGCATAGTTCACATATATACAGTTGATATCGGTGGGACAGACCTGAAGCCCCTGTCAACGGACAACCGCACAGTCGACGGCACACCCGACTGGTCGCCTGACGGAAAAAGGATCGCTTTCACCTCAAATGAATCATTTAATTATCAGATCTGGAGCATGAATGCCGACGGCAGCGACCGCAGGATGATCAGTGACGTAAAGGGACGCAGCGCATTGCCCAGGTGGTCGCCTGACGGCAAGCAAATCGTCTTTGTTTCCCAGGTCATCACTGAAGAGGGCATATTTAACCTTGAGATATTTGCAATGAACTCCGATGGCACAGGCGTTCGGCAGCTGACCGACACCATTGCCAGCGAAAAACATGAAGAGCCGGCTTCCGAAGCGGAGGCCCAGGGCCACGGTCACAGGTCGGGCTGGAACAGTGCGCCCATCTGGTCACCGGACGGCTCCAGAATCCTCTTCGCCTCCAACCGGGATGAAAACGCTATCAGCCCCATGCTTTATACCATGAATCCCGACGGCAGCGACCAGAAAAAGTTCGGCCTGATTGTCGCCGTGGACGGCTCCGAGCCGGACTGGTCGCCGGTCACCAATAAGATCGTCTGGGTCAGGGGCACTGCCGCCAAGGGAGATCTCTGGGTCGCGGACGCATCATCCCCTTTCCCGCTGCTGACGGCCAGGAAGCTCACGGATAATATCAACGACAACCGCAACCCGGTATGGTCACCCGACGGCAAGCAAATCGCCTTTGTCTCCGATGCCAACGGCAACAAGGATATATATCTTATGAACGCCGACGGCAGCAACATCCGCCGCCTGACCTACGGCAAGTCCAACAACATCTGCCCGACCTGGAGATAGCCGCTAACCATATCGCCGGCTGCAGTATCAAACAGGCCACAACAGCCGATGCCATTCGAACGGCATCGGCTGTTTTTATGCCATCCCGGTTTGACACCAGAACATTTGTTCTACTATAATTCTTGCACACCTGTAAAGGGGATGGAGCGTGGTGTCCAGACAGATCGATGAACCTATCACCGTCCACATCAGCCGGGAGTCCGTTCCGACTGCCTTCATCTGGCGCCGGCGTCTCTACCGGGTGGTGGAGATACTGTCCTGGTGGAGGGAGGCTGCGGAGTGGTGGAACGGGGAGCAGGTGCGCGTTCTCATCCGTGTCACCGCCGAGCGGCGGGGCGCCGGCACTTACGAGCTGTGCAGGAGCGACTCGGCCTGGTTCCTGCACCGCGTGCTCGACTGAGTCGGAGAGTAACACCGCCATGTCCTTCGTACATCTGCATGTGCATTCCTACTACAGCTTCCTGGACGGCGCCGCCGCACCGGACCGGCTGGCGGATAAGGCCGCCCATTTCGGAATGCCTGCGCTGGCACTGACAGACCATAACCGCCTGACGGGCGCCGTCAGGTTCTACCAGAGCGCTAAAAAGTCCGGCGTTAAGCCCATCATCGGCACCGAGATAGACATGGAAGGCGACTACCATCTTATCCTGCTTTGCAGGGACAGTACGGGTTATTCCAATCTCTGCCGGCTGCTCACCGCCATGCATTGCGACAGGCGCGGGGAGAAGCCGGCCG